>JAPLCL010000036.1 GCA_026392265.1 Actinomycetota bacterium | reverse complement strand
AGCCTCAACGGCACCTACGTCAATCGGCGGCGCGGCGAGCGCGTCTCCCTGGCCGACGGCGACGAGATCCAGATCGGTAAGTACAAGCTCACGTTTATCATCCCGTCGTGAACGACGCGACCGAACTCCTCTTCGACGTCGGTGACGAGAAGCTCCTCACGATCGGTTCGGTCGTCGAGCGTCTGCACGGCGAGTTCCCCAACCTCAGCGTCAGTAAGCTGCGCTACCTCGAAGAGCAGGGCCTGGTCACGCCGCGCCGCACCAAGTCGGGCTACCGCCTGTACTCGCAGGACGACTTCGGGCGCCTGGTGCGCGTGCTCGGCATGCAGCGCGACGAGTATCTGCCCCTCAAGGTGATCCGCAGGGAGCTCGAACGCAATCCGGCAAGCGCACTGCCGTCGGCGCGTCAGGGGTTGCGCAAGACCGATCTGCTGGCGGTGGGGGAGGAGCGCGAGTACACCGCCGAAGAGATCCAGCACATGACCGGCGCCGACGCCACGCTGGTCTCCGAGCTCGAGGAGTACGAGCTCGTCCACGCCAGGCAGGTCAGTGGGGTGCGCCGCTACACCGAGACCGACGCCGGCATCGTGGGGGCCGCCACGCAGCTGGCCCAGCTCGGCCTGCGGCCCAAGAACCTGCGCGTGGTCAAGAGCGCCGTCGACCGCGAGATCGGCCTCATCGAGCAGGTGCTGCTGCCGGCGCTCAAATCCAACCGGCAGGAGCGCCGCCGCGAGGGTCTCGAGCAGCTCGACGACATCGTCCAGGCGAGCGCGCAACTCCGCCAGCTGCTTCTCGCCCGCGGCGTGCGACGCCTCACCGGCGGCCCCGGCACGCGCTGACCTTATCCTCAAGGAGAACCTCATGACCGATGGCCGTATCGACCTCAGCGCGCACGTGCGCGACATTCCGGATTTTCCCAAAGAAGGCATCCTCTTTCGCGACATCATGCCGCTGCTGCAGGATCCCGTGGCTCTGCGTGAGTCGGTCGACCGCCTGGTCGAGTACGGCGCGGGCAAACACATAGACATGGTGATGGGAGCCGAGGCGCGCGGGTTCATCCTCGGCGCCGCCGTGGCCTACGGCCTCGGCGCCGGCTTTGTCTGCGCGCGCAAGCCCGGCAAGCTGCCCCGCACCATCATCTCGGCCGAGTACGACCTCGAGTACGGCACCAACAGGCTCGAGGTCCACGCCGATGCCATCAAGCGCGGTCAGAATGTGCTCGTGCACGATGACCTTCTGGCCACGGGGGGCACGGCGCGGGCCAAGGTCGACCTCGTCGAGCAGCTCGGCGGCAACGTCGTGGGCATCGCCTTCATCATCGAGCTCGCGGCCCTCGACGGGCGCAGCAAGCTCGAGGGCTACGACGTCTTCAGCCTGATCACGTACTGAGGCCGGCCTTGGGGCCCGGTCTCGGGGCCGCGCCTGCCGGCGAGTCGAACACCTGTTCGCTTGTGCGCGAAGGGTTCACCGCGCATCCCGGGCCGCCCCCGGCAGCCCCGGTGGCCCCGCCGCCGGCCGCGGCGGGAGTAGTGCGAAAGGGGCAGACAAGAAACGGCCTGTTTCTTATCTGCCCGCCTAGCGCTACCAGGCCTCGCGTGAAGAACTTCGCACGAACCTATGCAAAACTCTCTCAAGGTCATGTTGCGTCGGCGCGCGGCCGCCGCGCGACAGCCGAAGAGCGGGGTCCGGGGAGCCGTCAAGCCGCTGCGGCTGCAGCGCCGAAAGGCAGACTCCGGACGGCGCCATGCGCGGAGAGCCTGGCGTGCGCCGGTGGCTGGCCGCTGTGATCCGCGGGCCCAAGTTAGACGCGTTGCTACTCGTTGCCGAGCCCTCATGTCGGTTGAGGGGAGGGATGCGGGCAGAACGGTCGAGGAGCACACGGGAGGCGGACGCAGGCCCGTCCGGCCATTTTACGGCTTACTTTACATAACGGAGATTATCGTGCGTTGTATTTGAGCGCGAGCCGTCGACCAGCGCACAAGGGACGCCGGCTGCTACCAGCGCCGCCCGAGGTACTGCGGTGAGGATGGCAGCTCACGCACGCAGCTGCTGAGGAACTCGGTGATGGGCGGGCGCACGTCGGCGCTCTGCAGCTGCATCTCGTCGAGGAACGCCGCGCGGAGCACTTTGGCGTCCGATGGCTCGGGGATCACTTCGTGCGGCGCCGAGACCTCGAATACCAGGTGCACTACGTGCTTGAGGTACGCGGGATCGGGCGAGATCGACTCGACGATCGCCA
>JAPLCL010000303.1 GCA_026392265.1 Actinomycetota bacterium | reverse complement strand
CGTCAGCGCCGAGCAGGCCGCGGCGCTCGCCGGCGCCGTGCCCGGGGCAGTGGACCACGACGAGCGCAGCCGCGTGGTCGTGGTCCGCCGCGCGGGCGCGGCGCCCGTGCCGGAGCGCGGCGCCGTCGGCGTCCTCGCCGCGGGCACGAGCGACCTCGGCGTCGCCGGCGAGGCGGTCGCCATGTGTCGCGCCATGGGTGTCGCTGTGGTGAGCGCTTTCGACGTGGGCGTGGCGGGTCTGCATCGTCTGGCTGCGCCTCTCGAGGAGATACGCGCCGCCGGTGTGGCGGCCATCGTGGTCGCCGCCGGCATGGAGGGGGCTCTGCCCTCCGTGGTCGCCGGTCTCGTCGAGGTGCCGGTCATCGGCTTGCCGACCTCCACCGGCTACGGTCTCGGTGGTCGCGGGGAGGCCGCCTTGCTCGGTATGCTCCAAAGCTGCAGCCCGGGCCTCGTGGTCGTCAACATCGACAATGGCATCGGCGCCGGCGCAACGGCGGCCCTCATCGCGCGGCGCGCCGCCTCGTGAAGGCGCTTCCTCTCATTCTCCGCGACCATCGCGAGGAGCTGTGGCGGCATTGGGTGGACGCGCTCGCCGACGCCGTGGACTCCGACTACCGCGAGCTCGTGGCCAGTCAGCTCGGCGAACGCATGCTGCGCACCTTGATCGACGATCTCATCGGCTTCTCGGAGGCCGAGCAGTACCAGAGGCCCGCTCTGCTCAGGGCTGTCGAGGAGCGCACGACGGCCGACGCGCGGCACCGGCTTGCCTTGGGCTTCGCGGTGCTGGACGCGGTCGTCAGCATCCATGTCCTACGCGGCGTGATCAGCGACATCCTCGTCGACGCACTTGTGCTCGACGAGCTGCCGGCCTTCGCCGACACCCTCGACCAGCTCAAGGTCGTGAACGCCTTTCTGGACCGGCTGGTGTGCGCCACGATGATCGTCGCGTGAGCGCGTCAAAGCACGGCCATTGGCCATCCGACGCGCCGCGGCGCGCGCTTGCGCCCCTCCCGGGCCGCCGCTAGTCTAGCCGTCATGCTGCAGCTGGCGCTCATCTTCGGCGGCCGTTCCGCCGAGCACGAGATCTCCCTCGCTTCCGCGCGCTTCGTCGCCGCGATGCTCGACCGCGACAAGTACGACGTCACCCCGGTGGGTATCGCGCGGGATGGCCGCTGGCTTCAGCCGGCCGATGCCGACGTGGCCCTGCGCGACGGGCTGGAAGCTACGGCTGCCCAGGCCGTGCACCTCGTGGCCGATCCCGGCCGCCCCGGGCTGCAGCTCGCGGACGGCTCCTTCCGGCCCCTGGACTTCGCCTTCCCCATCATGCACGGTACCTTCGCCGAGGACGGGACCATCCAGGGTCTGCTCGAGATGGCCGGCTTGGCCTACGCCGGGTCCGGCGTCGCCGCCAGCGCCGCAGGCATGGACAAGGAGATGATGAAGGACGTCTTCGCGGCTCGCGGCCTGCCGCAGGTGGACTACGTCGTGCTGCGGGATGCCGCCGCTCGTGGCGCCGCAGCCGTGGCGGCCGTCGAGGGGCGCCTGCCGTACCCGGTGTTTGTAAAACCCGTCAACCTTGGCTCGAGCGTCGGCATGACCAAGGCGCACGATCGCGCCGAGCTCGGCCCCGCGCTGGAGCTCGCCGCCTCGTACGACCGCAAGGTGATCGTCGAAGCCACGGCGACGGGGCGTGAGATCGAGTGTGCGGTGCTCGGCAATGAGGCGGCGCGCGCCTCGGTGGCCGGCGAGGTGATACCGGCCAACGAATACTACGACTACGAGGCCAAGTACACGGAGGGCAAGATGTCCTTCGTGATCCCCGCCGACATCGGCGCCGATAAGCAGGCCGAGGTCGGAGCGCTGGCCGTGGCCGCCTTCGCGGCGCTCGACTGCAGCGGCTTCGCGCGCTGCGACTTCTTCCTCGAGGATGACGGCCGCGTGCTCGTCAACGAGATCAACACGATCCCCGGCATGACGGCCATGAGCGGGTTCCCGCGGCTGTGGGCCGCCACCGGCGTGGACGGCAGCGCGCTGGTCGAAGAGATCGTGCAACTTGGTCTGCGGCGACAGGCCGCGCGCGGGCCGGTGCGCACCGACCACTGACCGACACGTCCCGCACGAGCGCGTCGCGGGCGCGCTGGGCGCCTTGCCCCGTTTCCTAGTCTGAGGTGCCGGTGCCGGTGGGGTTGGTCGTCTGATTGACCCACTTCTTCAGGCCGACGTAGCGCAGGAACTGGAACACGTGCGTATCGGCGTGCGCCTTGGCTTTCACGGTGATCACGGTGGTGCCGTCGAGGCCGGTGGCGGACGAAAAGGCCACCAGCTTCTTGTTGGACTTGATGAGGTACTGCTGGGCGGCGAGCTTGGCCGCGGCGAGGTCTGTTGTCTGTACGTACTCTGTGTGAGCCTCCGCGGCCGCTGTCGCGGCATCTCCCTCCACTGACTGGCTGGCGGTGAAGATGGCGAGCCCGTCGAGCACGACGACAGCGAAGATCGCCAAGCCCACGGCGAGCCACAGGATCTCGCGGATGAAGCCGTCCTGTCGGCGCAGACGTGCGCTGTACATCGCGCTGCCTCCTTGCCTCTGTTCGATCTTCGCCGCCGCGCCAGTCGGCCGCCTACGCTCCCTAGTGTACTCCAGGATCGGCCACGAGGCGGATGCAGAGGAGCGCGAGGTCGTCGCCGGGTGGCCGCGCGGAGAAGGCCTCCCCGGCGGCCATGAGGCGTGCTACGACATCGGCTGTGGGCATGTCGTGGCAGGCGGCGAGCAGGCTGCCCATCTCGTCCTCAAAGAACCGCCCGCTCCCGTTGCGCAGCTCGGCGATGCCGTCGGTGAAAAGGACGACGACATCGCCGCGCCTCAGCTCGATGGTCTCGGTGGGGTACGGGGCCAAAGCGGCGCCAAGCTCCACGCCGATGGCGGGCTCGGTGAGCAGGAGCGGCCGCTCGACGCCGGTCGCGCGCACGATGAACGGCGTGGGGTGCCCGGCGCTGGCGAGCTGAAGTAGGCCCCGTCGCGTGCCCAGCAGCCCGAAGAGCACCGTGACGAAGCGCTCGGAGTCGGGGCCGAAATCGGGCTGCTCGAGCAGGCCGGTGCGCAGCTCCTGGAGCGCCTCGCCGGGGCTTGTCGGCCACGAGAGCTGGCCGCCGTGCACCGCGGCTCGCAGGATGTACTTGGTGACGAACGTCACGGCCATCGCTTCGACGCCCTTGCCGGCGACGTCGCCGATCGCGAACGCGAGAACGCCCGGGGAGCGGCTGTAGTAGTCGACGAAGTCGCCGCCGCTAAGCACGCCGGCGCTCGCCGAGCGGTACGAGAAGGCGATGTCGAGCCCCTCCAACCGCGGCGGCTCCTGGGGCAGCAGGCGGCGTTGCAGACGCTCCGCGATGTCGATGCTTGCGGCACAGTCCGCGGGGAGGAGGCGGCCGTGTCCGGTCGCCTCATCGATCCGCAGCGACGCCATCTCGCCGAGCGCGGCGAGCAACCGCACGTCGCGTGGCGTGAAGTTGTCGTCCCGGTCGCCTACCGCGAGGAATCCCCGAGGGGTACCTTCGACGCCGGGCAGCGCCACGCAGGCGAAACGCTCCATCCCGGGGACCCCGACGATACCGAGGGCGCGCTCTCCGTCGCGCGGGCCGCGGCCGCCCAGCACCGACTTCGCGGTGAGACAGACGACGCCGGGCGCGCCCTCGCCGGCGGCCCAGCGCTGGGGCGCCCCTGTCCAGCCGGCGTCGACCTCGTACCAGGCAACGCTGGTCGCCGCCTCGCCGTCGAAGCGTCCTGCTAACCCTCGGCGCGAGCCGGTAGCGCGGCAGGCAGCCTCGACGGCAAGGCGCAGCACGTCGGCTTCGCCGCGGGCGCCGACGAGGGCCGTCAGGGCGTGAAGCACCCCAAGGAGCTCGTCGCTGCGCTCGTCGCCACCGTCGTCGGGCTCCCGCCCGCCGGCTCCCCGCACTCTACCGGGTCCTCGAGGCCGCGAGGAACAGCAGGGCCGCCTGGATGCCGAGCGCCAGCAGGGCGATGCCGATGGCGACGGCGGGACGGACGCCGACGACGCCGACGACGAAGACGAGAGCCACGGCCCACAAGAGGGCGCCGGGAGCGACGCGCACGAAGAAGCGTCGCCGAAAACCAAGCCAGGCGAGGCGCCGGCGCATGCCCGAGCCGCGGGCGTCGTCGTCGAGATAGCTGGAGCCGCGGGCATGGAGCACGGTGGTCAGCTCGCTGCCGTCGGTGGCGTACAGGCGGCACTGCAGCGGCAGACCGGCCTGCTGCCGCAGCACGGCATCTTGGGCGCGCGCGAAGTACTCGACCAGCGAAAGGAAGCGGTCGTCGGCCGAGAGGTCGCGGCGCTCCAGGTGCACCTCGAGATAGAGCTGATCCGCGGCCGGGTCGAACTTTATCTCCGAGCTCCAGCCGCGACTGTTGAAGAACGCGCCAAGAAAGCGGTCGAGGTCGGCCGGGATGCTCTCTACGTCTGGTCTCGTTGCCATACTTCTCCGATTGTACCCGCCGCCGTTGTCATCGGCAGCCGGCCGAAGGAGGTGAAGCGGCCGGCCGTCACGTTACCCGGCGCGGCGGCGCGGCCGGCTCCACTCCCGATACGATAGAATGCCGTATCCGACGGAGCGGGCACGTGCCGCTCGATCCAGCCGACCACAGGAGTCCCCGTGAAGATCGCCGTCATCGGTCTTGGCTACGTCGGCCTGCCGCTGGCCATGGTGTTCGCCGAGGCCGGCATCGAGGTCGTCGGCATCGAGGCCGTCGCAGAGCGCTGCGCCGAGATCAATGCCGGGCGCAGCTACATCCAGGACGTCACCGGCGACGCCCTCAAGAAGATGGTCGACAAGGGCCTCTTCTACGCCACCACCGACTACGCCGCCACCGAGGACTGCGACGCCGACATCATCTGCCTGCCGACGCCGCTGAACGCCAACCGCGAGCCCGACCTCACACTGGTCACGGACGCCACCGCGAAGCTGGCCGGGCACCTGCGGCGCGGCCAGCTCGTCACCCTCGAGAGCACGACGTATCCGGGCACCACGCGCGACGTGCTGGCGCCGATCCTCGAGGCCGGCTCCGGTCTCATCGCCGGCGTCGACTTCCATCTTGCCTTCTCGCCCGAGCGCGTCGACCCCGGGCGCACCGACTACACCACCAAGAGCACGCCCAAGGTGGTCGGCGGGCTCACGCCGGCCTGCATGGCGCGGGCCCTCGAGGTCTACGGCCCCGCGCTCGATAACGTCGTGCCGGTGAGCACTCCTGAGGTCGCGGAGATGAGCAAGCTGCTCGAGAACATCTTCCGCAGCGTGAACATCGCCCTCATGAACGAGCTGGCCATGCTCTGCGATCGTATGAACATCGACGTGTGGGAAGTCATCGACGCGGCCGCCACCAAGCCGTTCGGCTTCATGAAGTTCCAGCCCGGCCCCGGCCTCGGCGGCCACTGCATCCCCATCGACCCGTTCTATCTCAGCTGGAAGGCCCGCGAGTTCGATTTCTGGACTGAGTTCATCGAGCTCGCCGGCAAGGTCAACGAGAACATGCCGTATTTCTGCGTCGAGAAGCTCCATCGTGCCCTGAACACGCGCCAGAAGAGTCTGAACGGCGCCCGGCTGCTGCTGCTCGGGGTCGCCTACAAGGCCGACATCGACGACCTTCGCGAGTCGCCGGCGCTCAAGGTCATCCGCCTGCTGCGCGCCCATGGCGCCGACGTGGACTACCACGATCCGTACTGCGCCGAGCTGCCCGAGCTCGACCTGAAGTCGGTCGATCTCGAGGAGTACCGGCGTATCGCCGGCTACGACGCCGTGGTCATCGTCACGGCGCACTCGGCGCTCGACTATCGCACCATCGTGCAGGAGGCCGATCTGGTGGTCGACTTCCGCAACGCGACGGCCGGCATCCCCAGCGCCGGCAACGTCTGGAAACTCTGACAGGGAGACACACCGTTGACTGCTGACAAGGTCCGCGTCGGCGTGGTCGGGCTCGGCTATTGGGGCCCCAACCTCGCGCGCAACTTCGACCGTCTGCCCGGCGCCGAACTGGCGTATTGCTGCGACCTGGACGAGGACAACCTCGCCAAGGCGCGCAGCTTGTACCCCAACGCCGTGGTCACCGACGACTACGGCGCTCTGCTCACCGACGAGACGCTCGACGCCATCGTCGTGGCCACGTCGGTGCCCACGCACTACTCACTCGGCAAGAGATCCCTCGAGGCCGGTAAACACACCTTCATCGAGAAGCCTATCGCGCTCAAGGCGTCGGACGCTGAGGATCTCCTCGCCACCGCCGACGCCAAGGGTGTCAAGCTCATGGTCGGCCACCTGCTCGAGTACCACCCCGCCGTGCGTAAGCTTAAGGAGCTCGTGGACGACGGCAGCCTCGGCAAGGTCTACTACGTCTACGCCAATCGCCTCAACCTGGGCAAGGTGCGTACCGACGAGAACGCTCTGTGGAGCTTCGCTCCTCACGACATCTCGGTGCTCAACTTCCTCATCGGCGAGGAGCCGGAAGAGGTCAGCGCCCGCGGCGAGTGCTATTTGCAGGACGGCGTCGAGGACGTGGTGTTCGGCTACATCAAGTACCCGAGCGGCGTCGTGGGCCACCTGCACGTGAGCTGGCTCGACCCGCACAAGAGCCGCAAGATCACCGTGGTGGGCAGCGAGAAGATGGTCGTCTTCGACGACATGGAGGCCGACCGCAAAGTCACCGTCTACGACAAGGGCGCCACCACGACGCGCACCAAGTTCGACTCGTACGGCGAGTTCGTCACGCTGCACTTCGGCGACATCCACATCCCCCGGATCGGCAACGAAGAGCCGCTGCGCGTCGAGGCCCAGCACTTCGTGGATTGCATCGCCAACGACGCGCCGGTGCTCAGCGACGGCCGCGACGCGCTCAATGTGGTGCGGGTGCTGGACGCCATGGAGCGCAGCCTGCGCAACGGCGGGCAGCCGGTCAAGACGTCCGACCTGGGCTGAGAGAAGCTGTGATGACGCTCAGGCCCTCCGAGCTCGGTCACAATCTGCTGCTCGGCGAGAACGTGCGGATCGGCACGGACGTCGTGTTCGGCGCCAACGTCGTGGTGTACGACGACACCGTGCTCGGCGACGGCTGCTTCATCCAGGACAACGTCGTCCTGGGCAAGGTCCCGTCGCTGTCGCCGACGAGCACCGCCAAGCGCGGCGAGCTGCCCGGGTTGGTTCTCGGCGCCGGCTGCGTCATCAGTACCGGCGCCGTGGTCTACCGCGGCACGACGCTCGGCGCCGGCTGCATCCTCGGCGACTATGCCGGCGTGCGCGAGCGCTGCACGCTCGGCGACAAGGTCGTCGTGGGCCGCAGCAGTGTGGTAGAGAACGACACCACCATCGGCGACGGCACCAAGATCCAGACCAACGTGTATATCACCGCGTACATGACCATCGAGGAACGCTGCTTCATCGCGCCGTGCGTGCAGACCACCAACGACAACTTCATGGGTCGCACCGAGAAGCGTCACGAGCTGATCAAAGGCGCGACCATCCGCCGAGGCGCGCGTATCGGCGGCGGCGTCGTGCTGTGCCCGGCCATCGAGATCGGTGCGGAGGCGTTCATCGCCGCGGGTGCGGTGGTCACCAAAGACGCGCCGGCCGGCAAGGTGCTCATGGGCGTGCCGGCGCGCGTCGTGCGCGACGTCTACGAGGACGAGCTGCTCGAGAACCAGTAGGCGTCCGGCGGCGGAGCCCTGCGGTCCCGCCGCCCGCTCAGGAGCGGCCGAGGTTCGCCAGATGCGTGCTGAGCGTCGGCCCACCCCTGGGCAGCCCCATCTTGCGGCGTACGTTGGCGCGGTGGAACGATACCGTCGAGCGCGAGATGTGCAGGGTCTCGGCGATCTCGTCGGTGGTCTTGCCGAGGCGCACGAAGTTGGCGACCGCGGCCTCGCGGCGGGTGAGCGGCTGGCCCGTGCCTTCGGCGCGCGCCAGCCGCTCACCGAAGGGCCCGACGATCTCACGCAGGTTCACGCGCAGTGCCTCGACCTCGAGTCGCTCCGGCTGGTGGCGCAACGCCCGGCTGAGCCGGTCGAGCGTCGGCTCGATGAGCTGCTCGACATTCTGTACGATGCGCCCCTCGAGCTCCCGGCGGTCCTGCTCGCGCTGCTCGAGCAGGACCTTCAGCGCGGTATTGCGCTCGTCGAGAATCCGCGCCTGCCGCCGCAGCGCGCGCTCGGAGCGCGCCAGCTCGTCCTGCATGGCGCGCTGGCCGGTGATGTCGGCGCCAAGCAGGAACCAGGTGAGCTCGTCGCCGAGCTCGGCGGGGATCACGCTCAGCAGCAGGGATTTGGCCTTGCCTCGCACGTGGCAGGTGACGTCGAGCTCGGCGATCGCTTCGCTGCCCGGCGCGCCGCTCATCGCCGCGACGACTTCCTCCGGAAAGTCGTCGCGAACGTTCGCGGCGAGCATCTCCTCGGCGGTCCGCTCAAAGAAGGCCAGCGCGTTGGCGTCGGCGTCGATGTAGGAGCCGTCTTTGGCGACCTGAACGGCCGGTGACGGCAGGCGGAACAGTACGCGGTGCAGCTCCGTGGCCTCGCGCGCCGCGAGCTGCGCCTCGCGCTCGCCGGTGACGTCGCGCATGGCGCCGATCATGCTGGCCGGCGCGCCATCCTCGCCGGCCATGACGAGGCCCTGGTCCTCGACGACGCGGTAGGTGCCGTCGCGGTGACGCAAGCGGTACTCGCAGCGAAATGGCGACTGCGTCGTGACGCTCATCCCGAGCGCGTCGCCGACGTTCTCGTGATCGCCCCGGTGCACGTGCTCGAGCCAGCCTTCCAGGGTGCGCGGGAACCCGCCTGCCGGCAGGCCGAGAATGTGGTCGAGGCGCTCGCTGAAGTAGATGGCGCCCGTCGCGATGTTCCAGTCGTACAGCACGTCGAAGGTGACGCCGAGGAACGCTCGCAGCCGCGGGTCGTCGTAGGTGAGCGGCGGCTGCGGGGCCGTACCGGATACCCCGGGCGACGACAGCACGATCTCGGCGGCACCGGAAGCGAGGTGTTTCTTGCGCGTGAACGGCAATCGAATGCTAGGCATTAACTATCACTGACCTCTCATAGTATTGGCCTTGCCCTCTGCCAGTCTGGCGATAGTGTCGAGAGAGGTCAATGGTCGTTCGCCGAGACTCGGTGCGGCGAGCAGCCCGGCGAGGCCGGAAAGGGGGCGCCGCACGCCAACACCGCCGTCGATCACGCGATCGACGTCCGTCCTCCTCTGTCATCCCGTTTCGGAGGTCAGCATGGAGTCATGTCTCGTGGCAGCCCGCGACATCGCGACGGAGCCGCTCGATGTCGGGCCGGACAGCAAGCTTCACCTGGTCGACATCATCGACCGCACGCAGGGCGCTCCCTTCAGCGCCGGGGTCTGCGAGGTCTTCCCCGGCGCCCCCGTCGACTTCGACTACGACGACGATGCCGCCGTGTGCTACATGCTCGAGGGCGAGATCACCCTGAGCGAGAACGGCGAGACCCGGGCCTTCCGTCCCGGCGATGTCGTCTACATCCCGCAGATGAAGGGGCTTCTCGTCTACTGGAGTACCGACTCCTACGGCAAGTTCTTCTACGTCACCTACCCCCATTGGCGGTAGGAGAGAGGAGGGGATTTGGCAACCGAACCTGAGCATCACCGCCATATGTTCCATGACGAGCCCGACGCGCAGCACAAGCGCGACACGGAGCAGCTCGCCAAGTTCGGCTACAACCAGGATCTGCGCCGCTCCCTCGGCTTCTTCTCCACGTTCGCCATCGCCTTCAGCTTCATCTCGGCGACCAACGGCTTTTACGCGCTGTTCTACTACGGCCTCGACATCGGCGGGCCGGCGGGTCTCATCTGGCAGTGGCCCATCATCGTCTTCGGCCAGTTCATGGTCGCCCTGGTGTTCGCAGAAGCCGCCTCTCACTACCCGCTCGCCGGCGGCATCTATCAGTGGGCCAAGCGCTTCATGGGCGGCGACTACGGCTGGTGGGTCGCGTGGGTCTTCGCCACCGCGCTGGTGGTCACGGTCGCGGCCGTCGCCTTCGGCGTGGCGCCGATCGTCTGCGCTCTCTTGGGATGGGATGCGAGCAACACGACGACGCTGCTGTGGATCGCCGTCTGCTTCGCCCTGGGGCCGATGATCCTGAACGTCCTCAGCGTCAAGGTCACGGCCTTCTTCAACAACATCGGGACCGTTACCGAGATCATCGGACTCGTGGTGATCTCTATCGCGCTGTACGCCGCGGTCATCTTCGGCAAGGGCGATCATCAAAGCCTGAGCGTGCTGTTCGACACGACGCCGGGCGCCGGAGCGGGCGCTCTCTTCGGCTACGGCAGCATCTTCCTCGCCTCGATGCTCACCGGCGCCTGGGTGTTGTACGGCTTCGATACGGCCGGGGGACTCGCGGAAGAGACGATCAACCCGACCCGTGAGGTGCCTCGCGCCATGCTGTTCGCGATCGGCATCACCGCGGTCATCAGCGCCTTCTGGCTGGTGTCGATGGTCCTCGCCATCCCGGACGTCGCCAAGACGCAGGCGGAAGGGACGGGGGCGATCGCGTACATCTTCGATGCGCACTTCCCGACCTGGGTCACGGACACCTTCCTGGTCACCGTGTGCATCGCCATCTTCGTCTGCTGCCTGGCGATACAGGCGGCGACGTCGCGGCTGCTGTTCGCCTTCGGCCGCGACAAGATGATCCCCGCGTCCAAGTTCTTCGGCTACGTGCATCCAAGCACCAAGACCCCGCTGGCGTCGGCGGTCTTCGTCGCCGTGGCGGCGATCGTCGTGCTGCTATACGTGAACCTCGGCGGCAGCGACCCATTCATCGCCATCGCACGCGTCACCGCGTGGGCCACGGCCGGCACGTACATCGCCTACCAGATGGTGGTGTTCGGCGGCCTCATCGCGCGAGGCCGGGGCTGGCCAAAGGACAAGGCCTACTTCAACCTGGGCAAGTGGGGCTGGCCGGTCAACATCCTCGCCCTCGTCTACGGCGTCTTCATGATCATCAACCTGGTGTGGCCGCGGACGCCTGACGCCGCGTGGTACGACAACTACCTCGTCATCGTCTCCCTGGTCGTCGTGGTCATCGTCGGCGCCATCATCTATGCGATCCAGAAGGCCCGAGGTGTCGACCTCAGCGCGACCATCCACGAGATCGATCAGTCGCCGGCCGAGGCGCAGGCGATGGAAGCCATGGCCGCCGGCGAAGCCGGCAAGATCCTGCCTCCGCAAGGCGCGGTCACCGGGATGGCCGCCGATCCGCCGGCGGAGAGGGGAGACGGCACGCTAAGCTGATGGTCTGAAGTGAGAACCAGCCGGCACTCGAGCGGCGCAAAGGAGGTGACGGGGGCGGCGGCCGTGAGGCCGCCGCCCCCGTTTGGGCGTGGGAACACTTCCGGCACGCAAAGCGAACACAGGCGGGCGGATCATGGACGAAGAGCTTCAGCGGAGCGAAGAGGAGCGCGGCGAGGAGATCAGCGACGCCGGACTCGAGCGGCCGTCCTCGGTGCGTTACAACCGCAAGTGGTTCCTGGTGCTCGGTGGCGCGGCGGTGGCCGGCGTGATCGGCGTGTTCGCCGGCCTCAAGAAGCTCGCGGGCTCCGAGCAGGGTGGCCCGCTCACCGACATGTTCGGGCCGTTCCCGGTGCGCAGCGTCGAGGACGTGCCGGACGTACCGGCGGCGGAGTGGGTGATCACCGTAGACGGCCTCGTGGACCAGCCGCTGGAGATCGACCATACCGCGTGGTCGTCGCTCCAGCGGCTCGACGAGACGGTCGACTTCCACTGCGTCGAGGGTTGGTCTGTGGACGACGTGCGCTGGGGCGGCGTCGCGCCGGCCAAGCTGTTCGAGCAGGCTGGCCTCAAGCCGGAGGGCAAGTTCGCCGTGTTCCACGCCTACGGCGGCACCTACCTCAGCAGCGTGTCGCTCGACCTCGTCAACTCTCCGCAGACAGTTCTCGCCGACACGCTGAACGGCGAGCCGCTGCCCGCCAAACACGGCGGGCCCGTGCGCCTCGTGGTGCCGGATCAGCTCGGCTACAAGAGTGTGAAGTGGGTCGAGCGCATCGAGATCACGGATGCGGCGCGCGCCGGCTACTGGGAGGAACGCGGGTACCCGGAGGCCGCGCCGATCCCCGGGTGACGAGGCCGCCGCCGGTCAGATGACGCCGGCCACCCTGAGGGCTATCAAGGTCACGGCGGCCACGAGCAAGATGATGACGATGAGGGAAGCATTGGTGAGGCTGCGCTTCTCGCGAGGCGCCTTCCAGCTGGGCTTACCGTCGTGATCCTGGAGCTGATCGGCGGACAGGTAGAGGTGGTCTCCGCCGCCCATTGGCGGTTGTCCAAGCGTACCGCGGTTGGGGTGGGAGTCCTTCTCTGGTGGTGCCGGTGTGCCCACGCGCTCTCCTCAGGTCGAAAGCCGGTCTGGGCACCACACTACACCCGGGGCCGGCCGCAGGCAGTGCGGGTGCCAGTTGGCCTGGCAGTAGGCGCCGACGCCGAGGAGAGCCACGATGTCGCCCTCTTCGATGGGCGGCAGCGGGTAGTCCTCGGCGAAGATGTCGGGCCCCTCGTTGATGTGGCTGGTCAGGGTGTAGGCGGCCGTGCGCGGTGCAGCAGCCGCACGGCAGAGCACCGTCTCGACGAACTCCTTGTAGATGAAAGCCAGGTGCATGACGTTCCAGCCGCAGGTGAGGCCGGCGAAGACGGCAGAGCCGTCGCCGGCCTGGCTTCGGTCCTCGATGGTGACCACCTCGGCGAGCAGCACGGCGGCGTTCTTGCAGAACATCTCGCCGGGCTCGCAGGCGATGGTCACCCCGAGTGGGCCGAGGTGCGCGGTGAGGATACCGGCGTAGGCGTCGAGGTCGAGCGGTCGCTGGCCTTGCCGCATGACGGCCGCGAGGCCGCCGCCGGCGTTGACCTCGCGCAGCGGGCAGCCGGCGTCGACGGCGCGCCGCGCCATGGCCGCCGCGGCCGCGACGGCGCGCGCGAACGCCGGCAGATCGTCGTCCAGCAGGTGGTGGCTCACGTGGAAGTGGACGGTGTCGATAGTGAGGTCGTAGGAGCGCGCCACCTCGAGCGCCTCGTCGAGGCGCTCCGGGTAGATGCCGAACTTGGTCGCCGCGTCGCCGCTGTAGTAGCTGATGCCGCTCTCGGGGCGGGCGGCGCTGACGCGGGGGTTGACACGTATGCCGATCGTGCCCCCGCGATTCCTCCGCCCGTACCGGTGGATCTGGCTGATGAGGTCGAGGTTCATGTGGACGCCGTGCTCGAGCATCACATCGAGGTCGCGGTCGCTCACGTTGGTGCCGGTGTAGCTGATCTCGGCGGCGGGGAAGCCGTGAGCGAGGCCATACTCGACCTCGCCCGGCGAGCAGACATCAAGGCCGACGAAATCCATCGTGCCGGGCTCGCCGAGGGCGCGGATGCGTGCCAGCACCTCGGGCTCGCGCTGGCTCTTGAGCGCCCAGCGGACCTTCCAGGGCAGGCCGGTGCGCGCCATCGCCCCTTGCAGGGCGCGCACGTTCTCCTCGATGTGGGTGAGGTCGTAGACGAACAGCGGCGTGCCGTGCTCGCGAGCCAGC
>JAPLCL010000025.1 GCA_026392265.1 Actinomycetota bacterium | reverse complement strand
CTGGTTGTAGCTGAACCAGTCGACCCAATTGTGATACAGGCCGTTGTACTGATAGCAGTTCTTGAGCAGCGCGTCGGAGCCGTCGCGGGTGCGGTACTCGGCGATGTAGTAGTTGTCGCTCATGCTGGTCATCGCGCCGTCGACGCGCACCCAGCCGTCGCCGGTGAAGTCGGCGGTGGCGACGGGAGCGTCGCCGACCATGAGATCGGTGACCTCCCAGCCCTTGTTGGCCACGCCGACGTCGGTGACGTAGCGGAACTGGAGCAGCACGCTCTTGCCGGCGTAGGCGCTGAGGTCGTAGGTCATGGTGTCGGCCCAGTGCTCGGTGTCGGTGCCGGTGAGGGCGTACTCGCCCGGCTGGACTTCAACGGTGTTGCCGGGGCTCTGGACCGTGGCCCACGTGGTGCCGCCGTCCTCGGAGACGCGCACGTAGCCATAGTCGTAGTCTTCCTCGATGTCGTACCAGGTGCGCAGGGTGAGCACCGCCTGGTCGCCGCTGGGCACGGTCACGGTGGACTTCGTCGTGAGCAGGTTGTCCAGATCGTTGCCCATGCCGGAGTACCACTCGAGAGCTCCGTCTTTGCCGCTGAGCTCGATGATGTGCTTGCGTTTCGGCAGCGGGATCATGACGCCCGTCGAGCCGGCCGCGCCGGTCGCGGCGGGCTGGAGCGTCACGGTGGCGGTCGCGCCGCGCTTGACGACCTTAGGCGTGACGTACCCGAGGGCGTACTTGTCCCACACGTTCATGGGCCCGGGCTCGCTGGTGGTGCCCCACTGTCGACCGAGGAGACAGCCGTCCGCCATGACGGTCCAGAAACCGGCACTGGTATCCTGAGTGGCGCTCGAGTAGTCGTACTCGTCGGGCAGGCCGAGGTCGTGGCCGAACTCGTGGCAGAATCCGCTCGGGTCACCGTCTTCCGAGTAGATGGTGTATGGGCGGACCCAGATGCCGGTCTGCTGGGGCCCCTGGCCGGCGGTGCCGGGCACCATGTAGCCCCACCCGTCGCCGGGGCCGCCACTGGTCTGCTCCATGACGTCCCAGGAGTGCGCCCAGATGGCGTCGGAGCCTTCGCCACCACCACCAGTGGACTCGTCGCTCCCCGCGTGGACCAGGATCAGGTGGTCGACGTAGCCGTCGGGCTGATTGAAGTCGTCGCCGCTGATGCCATAGGGGTTCTCGTGGTCGTAGTCGGCCCACGGGAAGTCCGGGTTCTCAGCGGCGAACTTGGCGACGGCGTCACGGGCGACGCGCCAGACGGGGCCGGTGAGGTCGTCGAAGACGTTGAACGGGTCGCTGTCGGCGCCATACCACGACTCAGGCATGTCGAGCGTGACCCAGTTCTTGATGTCGCCGGACACGGTGAAGGTGCCGTGCGACTGCTCGAGGTAGTAGTTGCGCATTGTTGAATCGCTGCTTCCGCGATAGGTCCCGGCGGCGTCGTAGAGCGAGTAGGAGTTGCCGAACAGCTCCTGCTGGTAGTGCCTCTGTGAGAAGTCGCCCGGCCAGTAGGTGGCGTTGTCGTCCGGCGCCGGCGCAGTGATCGTGCCGTGCGCGGGGCCTGGCAGCATCGGACCCGTGGGGGCCGGCGATCCGGCCGGCCATGCATCGTCGCCGAACTCGACCAGCAGGACCAGCGCCTTGGTAGTGTAGGTCGTGGTGGCGGTGGGATCGTCCGCGCGGCGTGCCAGGAAGCGCGCCAGTGACGACTTCTTGCCCTGGATCGAACGCTGCACGAGCGGCGACTTGAGCTCGTATCTGGGCCCGCCGCCGACCATGGACTGGACGGCGGCGACAGCCATCTCGGGAGTCGCGTAGGCGGGGATGAGGCCAAGCTGGGCGAAGTGCCTGGCCAGGGCCACCTCGTTGGGCGGCACGGCGCCGGCCGGCGCTGCCACCAGGATCATGAGCAGCGCTCCAAGCGCCGCGGCGTACAGAGATCTCCCCACGATTGCCCCCTTCGTTGCTGGCGTCCCGGATTCTACTCCCCGAGGGTGTCCAGCGGCGAGCCATAGCCTCGGTCGTCCCTCGCCGGTGGATCGGCTGAGGTGGACGCGGTGAGAACGCAGTAGGGCGGGGTGCCCCGCGAGCGCCCCGCCCTGCTGCGTCGTCGTTGCGTGCGGCGCGACCGCGCCGCGGGAGCTCAGCCTCAGCCGAAGGGGCTACCGCCCGAGGGCGCGCAGCCCGCGCCGACGCCACGGCCACCGAGATTGCTCAGGAAGCTCGAGAACTTCTGCCGCACTTCCTCCGAGCCGCAGGCGGGGCACACGCGATCCTCGTCCTTGAGGAACCCCTGACGGAACACCTCGAACTCGTGGTCGCACTTCTCACAGACCAGATCGTAGGAAGCCATGGCACTCCAGGTCGATTGGTGACTTTATACCCTAGGGGGTATTATACCTTGACCGCACCGGAGCGCAAACACCGGCTCAGCGGGTAAGCTCTGCGGAGAAGCGCCGGCGCGAGCGCCGGTCTCACATTGTCGCACGCAAAGGGGAAGCGCGATGCACACGAAAAGGCTCTTGCTCCTGCTCACGCTCCTCGCCGCCGTCGCGGCGGCGGCTGCCCTCGGCGCCTGCGGCGGCTCGGGCTCGTCGGGTTCTTCCGCGGACGTCCAGTTTCTCTCGCCCCAGGACTTCAACGTGGCCGACTATGCGGGCAAGCCGCTGGTGGTCAACTACTTCGGCTCGTGGTGCGGCCCCTGCAATGCCGAGGCGCCCGACCTCTCCACGTTCTCCAAGGCGCAGAGCGACGCGGCGACCTTCGTCGGGGTCGCGGTCAACGATCAGGAGGGCGACGTCGTCGACTTCATGTCCAAGTACGGGCTCTCCTATCCGGTCGTGCTCGACGACAACAGCCTGAGCGCCGCGAACGCGATCACCGGAGTCCCGACGACGATCTTCTACAACGCGAGCGGCCAGGAAGTGGACCGCATCGTCGGCGCGTCGAGCCTGGATGGGTTCTCCACGAGCTTTGCGAAGACCCAGTGAGCCTTGCCGAACAGGCACTCTCCCGGAGGACGCGCTGAGCCGCCGGTGAGCACGTCGGCCCGTTGATCGCGGCGCAGATCACGACGCTCAGCCTGTCGGGCGTCGGCCTGGCGTTTCTCGCCGGCTTGCTGTCGTTCGTCTCGCCGTGCGTGCTGCCCCTCCTGCCGGTGTACCTCTCGTTCATCTCCGGTGTCGGCGTGGAGAGCCTGGGCAGCGAGCGCCGGCGGCTTCTGTGGACCTCGCTGCTGTTCGTCGCCGGGTTCACCTTGGTGTTCGTGGCGATGGGCGCCGGCGCCGGCGGCGTCGGCCGTCTGCTCATCCGCTACCGGCACGAGCTGACCATCGCCGCCGGCGCGTTCATCGCCGTCAGCGGCCTCTTAGTGGCCGGCGTCATCCATCTGCCCAAGCCGGTCATGCGGCTGACGCCCCGGCACGCCGGCGCCGGCGGCGCCTTTCTCACCGGCGTGGCCCTCGCCATTGGCTGGACGCCGTGCGTCGGCTACGTCCTCGGCGCCATCCTCAGCATGGCCGCTTCCAGCCAGAGCGCCCTGTCCGGGGCGCTGCTTCTGCTTATCTACTCGGTCGGCCTGGGCGTGCCCTTCGTCCTCGCCGCCTTGGCCTTCGACTGGATGAACAGGCGCCTTGGTTTCGTCAAGCGGCACTACCGGGCCATCCAGATCGGTGCCGGAACGCTGCTCGTCGTCTTCGGGGTGCTCATGATGCTCGGCATGCTCGAGCAGATGGGCCGCTGGCTGCCGGCCTTCAGCCCGGGCGGGCTCTGAGGCGGTATCCTTGGCGCTATGAGCGCCCGCCACCGCATCCCCGAGGTCACAGCGGAGGGGCGCGCCGCCGGCGAAGCGCTGCGGCGCCTGGCGGCCGGCACCGTCTCCACCTCGCCGCTCAAGCGCTGGCTGTACTCGACCGACGCCTCGATCTATCGCGTGGTTCCCGACGTGGTGCTCGTGGCGGCGTCAGTCGCCGACCTGCACGCCGCGGCGGCGGTCGCCGCCGACTACGGCGTGCCTCTGGTCGCCCGCGGCGCCGCCACGAGCGTCGCCGGGCAGGCGGTCGGGCCGGGCATCGCCGTCGACTGCTTCAAGCTCGACCGCATCCTGGCCATCGATCCGGAGGCGCGCACTGCGCGCGTAGAGCCGGGCGTGATCCAGGCGTCGCTCAACCGCGCGGCCGCGGCCTTCGGTCTCGAGTTCGGGCCGGACACCTCGACGGTCGACCAGGCCACGATCGGCGGCATGGTGGGCAACAACTCCTCGGGGTCGCGGTCGATCGTCTACGGCCAGACCAAAGACAAGGTGCGGAGCGTCCATGCCGTCCTCGCCGGTGGCGGATCGCTGGTCTTCGGGCAGTGTCGCGGCGCCGATCTGGCGAGCGGGCTGACGGGGCCGGGGGCGGCCGCGCCGGCGGCGGGGCTCGCGCAGGTCCGCGAGCGTTACCGCCGGCCCATCGCCGCGGACTCCCCGCGTACCAGGCGCTGCACGTGCGGCTACAACCTGCGCGAGCTGCTCGCGCCCGAGCCAAACCTGGGCAAGCTGCTGGCCGGTTCCGAGGGCACGCTCGCGCTGTTCACCGAGCTCGAGGTGGCGCTCGACCCCCTTCCCGCGGCGAGGGTGGGGGCGGCGCTGACGTTTGCCACCCTGCGCGCCGCCCTGGAGGCCAACGTCGCGATCCTCGAGACAGGCCCCTCCGCGGTCGAGCTGCTCGACCTCGACCCACTGCGGGCAGCGCCCAACCTCGCGACGTTCGCCCGCATGGCGCCGCTCCTGGCTGGTGAGGAGCGGGCGCTGCTCGCCGTGGAGTACCAGGGCAGCGCCGACGAGGCGCATGCCGACCTCGGCCGCTTGCGCGCGCTGGCCGCCGACCTCGGCGCGACCCGCCTGGAATGGCTGGAGGATCCGGCGGCACTCGCCGAGGCCGGTGCCCTGCGGCGCGCCGCGCTGCCGCTGCTCATGGGCGCTCCCGGGGCCGAGCGGCCGGCCTCGTTCGTCGAAGACACGGCGGTGGCCCCGGAGCGGCTGGCCGACTTCGTCGACGAGTTCGAGCGCCTCGTCGCGGCCGAAGGCGCGCGCGCCTCGTTCACGGGGCACGCCTCGGCCGGCTGCATGCACATCCGGCCGCTGCTCGACCTCAAGTCGGCGGCCGGCGTGCGGCGCATGGAGAGGCTGTCCGCGGCTGTCGGGCGCCTGGTCGCCGAGTACCACGGCGCGATCTCCGGGGAACACGGCGTCGGGCGTTCGCGAAGCTGGTCTTTGCCCGGCCTGCTCGGTGCGGACCTGTATGCGGCCATAGTGGCCGTCAAGGACGTCTTCGACCCGCGCCGCCTGTTGGGACCGGGCACCATCGTCGGCGGGCCCGCCGTGACCGAGTCCCTGCGCTACGGCGCCGATTACCGCGGCGACGGCGGCTGGGCGCCGCGGCTCTCGTATGCCGCCGAGGGCGGCTTCGACCTCGCCGTGGAGAAGTGCTTCGGCGCCGGCCTTTGCAAGAAGCTCAGCGGGACCATGTGCCCGCCGGCCGCCGCCTCGCGCAGCGAGGCCTACGCCACGCGCGCCCGGGCCAACGCTCTGCAGGGCGTGATCTGCGGCGCCGTCCCGCTGGCGGCCATCGGCGCCGACGAGTTTCTCGAGGTGCTCGGCACGTGCGTGGCCTGCAAAGCCTGCAAGACGGAGTGCCCTGCCGGCGTGGACATGGCCGCCCTGAAGGTGGAGTGGCTCGCCGAGCTTCGCGCCAGACAGGGCGTCCCCGCCCTGGCGCGCGGTATCGGCGAGTTCCGCCGCCTTGCGGCTCTGGCGTCGCCTTTGGCGCCGCTGGTGAACACCCTCGCGAGGACTCGCGCCGCGCGCCTGGTTACCGACCGCGCCGGCGTCGCCCATCAGCGGCCCTTGCCGGCGTTCTCGCGGCGGCCGCTCACCAGGCGGCTGGCGGGGACGCCGGCCCGCGCCGGCGCAGCGCTGTTCGTCGACTGCTTCGTGCAGTACCAGGAGCCTCAGGTCGGCGAGGCGCTGGCGAACCTGCTGCGCGCCGCCGGCGTCGAGCTGGCCCTGGTGGACGCCGGCTGCTGCGGGCGCACCGCGCTCTCGACCGGGCAGATCGACAAGGCGCGCGCGGCGGCCGCCACGGCGCTGGCCGCGCTCCACCGGCACGCGGCCGGCGGCTGCGACCTGCTCTTCATCGAGCCGAGCTGCCTGTCGATGGTGCGCGACGACTGGCGGCGCCTGCTGCCGGATGACCCGCGCGTCGCCGCGGTGGCCGCGGCCGCGCGCCCGGCCCTGGCGCTCGTCGCCGACCTGGCCGAGGCCGGCCGCCTGCACTTCCGTGCCGGCGGCCGCGCCCTGCTCCACAGCCACTGCCACGAGAAGGCGCTGTCGTTCGCGGCCGCCACCGAACGCGCTCTCGGAGCCGTGCCGGACCTCGACGTCGAGGTGCTCGACGCCGGCTGCTGCGGCATGTCCGGCGTCTTCGGCTACGAGGCGGAGCACTACGACCTGAGCGTCGCGATGGCGGCGCGCGTCTTGCTCCCGGCGATGCGCGCGGAGGGGCCGGGGACGGCTGTGCTGGCGACCGGCACCTCGTGCCGCTCGCAGATCCACGACCTCGCCGGCCGCCCTGCCGCGCACCCGCTGGAGTTCCTCGCGGGGCGTTTGCTGCGCTGAGCGCTCGCCTGCTTGTCCGTCGTCGCCGCGCCGCGTGTACGATGGACGGTGTGAACCTCGTGATCCTCATCGCCGGGATCGTCGGGCTGCTCGTAGCGGGCTACGGCTTCGTCACGTTGACCATCGACGCCTGGCGCCGCCGGCAGTACCTCGATATCGCCCTGGCCGCCGGCATCGCGGTCGCGATCGTCGTGCTGCTCATCGCCTACGGCGACCGGCTTCTGAGGTAGTCAGGCGGGCGCTGCGCAAGCGCCGTCATCCTTCTTCACGCGCACGCCCCTAACGTCGGCGTCCGATGCTGCCGATACCCGCTTACGTCCGGCGTGGGGGAAACCGCATCCGCGGCGCGAAACTGACAAGCGCGGACACGCCGCACGTCACGGTGCCCACGGTCGTGGGTGTTTGGGCACCGTGAAGACGGCAGACGAGGTCCCGGCGCCTTCGCCCGAGCTGGAGAGTGAGCTGATGGCCAAACGCATCCTGGTCGTAGACGACGAGCCCGACATCCGGCGGCTCGTCGCCCAGGCTCTTGAGGTCACAGGCTACGATGTGCAGACGGCCGCGAACGGCGCAGAGGCCCTTCGCGCGGCCTCCCTGTTCATCCCCGACCTCGTGCTTCTCGACATCATGATGCCCGACATGGACGGGTTTGCCGTGTACGAGCGCCTGCGCGCCAAGCCCGTGGATCTCAGGTCGCCGATCATCTTCCTCACCGCGAGGCGGGAGATCAACGATAAGCTCCTGGGCTTCGAGAAGGGCGCCGCCGACTACATCACGAAGCCGTTCCACATCAAGGAACTGCTGGCCCGCGTCAAGGTGCACCTCGGCGAGCTGGGGCCGCCCAAGGGGCTCGAGGTCCTCGGGCTCCTGGCCAGCGGCAAGACGTACAAGCAGGTCGCCAGGGCCCTGGACCTCTCGCAGAGTACGGTGCGCAACCATCTGCACAACGTCTACCACAAGCTCAACGTGGTCGACCGCGCGCAGGCGGTGATCGTCAGCCGCGAGAACGGCTGGATCTAGCTCAGGAAGCGGAGAACGGCATGTCCGGCAGCGACCACACGACATCGCCGTCGCGACGGTCGCTGTGGCGGCGCTCGCTGAACGGCCCGGAGCCGCTGATCCAGCGTGGGTGCCGGCGCTCGCCGGCGCGGCGGTCGACGACGACCTTGATGTCGTCGCGGCCGGCGAATTGCTGCGTGAGTCGCTCGTAGAAGAATCCCTCGAGCTGGCGGGGGATCACGATCAGCCTGGTTTGCACGCTCTGCGTCGACGCGGGCATGCGGTACCTCCTCGACACCCGTACGTTACCACTTCAGGTGCCGTGTCATTCGCCGTCGGCGGCGGCATCTCCTTGGATGGGCACAGACGGGCTCCTTCAGGCGTTGCCGGCCTGGGCTACCGCCACGTCCTCGGCAGGGGCTTCCGCCGCCGCCGCTTCCACGGCGACGCTCGCTTCCTTCGCGCTGCGGCGCAGCAGGAAGGCGCACAGACCGCCGCTGACCGCGAGGATGACCGCGACGACGAACGTGCTGGCGACGGCGTCGGTGAACCAGGCCTGGAACAGGGACGTCACCGTCGCCTGGGCCGTGGCCGACAGGCCGGCTGTGCCCGCCGGCAGGCCCATCTGCAGGCCGCCGCCGGCTCCGCTGATGATCTTCTGCTTGACGGCCTCGGGGAGGCCCTGTACGGCTTCGATACCCGTGGTGATGTTGGCCGTGACCCGGTTCTGCAGCACGGCCCCCAGGATCGCGATGCCCACGAGGCTGCCCACCTGGCGCATCGTCGACAGGACGCCGGAGGCGTTGCCCACGCGCTCTTTGGGCGCGGTCGCCATCACCGCGGACGTCACCGGCGCGACGGCGAGGCCGATGCCGATGCCGGACAGCAGGAACGGCGCCAGCAGGCTCAGCGATGTAGTGCTCGGCGAGATCTTGTCGACGCCGGGCACGAGGCCGGCCATCCAACCGAGACCGAAGGCGAGGATGAACATGCCGGCGGCGACGATCCACTTGCTGCCGACCCGGTCCGAGAGGATGCCGGCCACGGGCGCCGCGAAGAGGATGACCACAGACATGGGAGCCATGACGAGGCCGGCCTTGATGGCGCTGAAGCCGAGCACCGACTGCAGGAAGATCGGGATGGTGAAGAAGGCGCCCATCATGGCGGCGCTGAGCAGCAGACCGGTGGCGTTGCCGGCGGCGAAGTTCAGGCTGCGAAAGAGCGAGAAGTCGATGAGCGGCTGGCTTACGCGATGCTCGCGCCAGTAGAAGACAGCGAAGGCCACGATGGCGCCGGCGAAGAGCCCGAGGATCGTGGCTGAGGTCCAGCCGTAGTTCTGCCCTTCGATCAGCGCGAAGGTGAGGCAGAACAGCGATGTAGAGATGAGCCCGACGCCCGGGAGGTCCAGCGTTTGCACGGCGGTTGGGTTCTTGCTCTCAGGCACGAGGCGCAGGGCGAGGACCACGCCGACGATCCCGACGGGGATGTTGACGAGGAAGATCCAGCGCCAGCTGCCGGCCGCGGACGGCCAGGTGACGTACTGGATGATGATGCCGCCGAGTACAGGGCCGAGGCCCGAAGCCAGGCCGGAGACGCCGCCCCACACGCCCATGGCGGCGCCGCGTTTGTCGGCGGGGAAGACGGAGGCGATGATGCTCAGGGTCGATGGCATCATGGCTGCGCCGCCGACGCCCTGAACCACGCGGAAGGCGATCAGCAAGTAGATGCTCGGGGCCAGGCCGCAGGCCAGCGACCCCAGGGTGAAGAGCACCATGCCGCCGACGAAGAGCTTGCGGCGTCCCCAGAGGTCGCCGAAACGCCCCATCGGGACGAGGAGGACCGCGAACGCCAGGATGTAGGCGTTCATCACCCACTCGATGTTGCTGAAGGTGGTGTCGAAGGCGGTCTGGATGTGCGGGATGGCGATGTTCACGATCGTGCCGTCGAGCAGGATCATGAAGAGGCCGAGGCAGAGCACCGCGAGGATCACCCAGGGACTGCGGGTGGACCTCGCGGCGGGCGCCTCGGCCGGGGTGGCGTAGGCGCTCATGCTTCGGACCGTCCTTTCAGCTGCTTGATCAGGGTGCGCAGGAACGCGACCAGGGTCTCGGGGTCGATGCCGGGGTACAGGGCGAAGACCGCTTTGAGCTGGTCGCGCCACTGCGCAAGCAGGCTGTCGGCGTAGCCCTCCGCGCGCCCGGCGAGCTTCACGTGAACGACACGCCGGTCGGCGGCGTCGTCTGTGCGCACGATGACGTTCTTCTCGGTGAGCCGCGTCACCAGTTCGCTGGCGGCGGCCCGGCCGATCTCGAGGCCGTCGGCGAACTCACCCATGGTGACCGTGCCGCGATGGGCGAGGAACACGATGGCCTTCATCTGTCGGCCCGTCAGAGGCTCGCCTTGCGCAGACGCTCGTGCCTCTTCGTGGGGACCCGCCTCGTACAGGGTCACGGCCAGTTCCGGCAGGAGCTGCACGAGCTGGGCCGTGACGTCGTCCGCATCCGCTTGTCCCGTCGGGTGATTCATTTCGGTACCCGAAGTATACGGGTACCGAACCGTCTTGTCCAGCGGGCGGCGGGTGGTGAGGCGGCGCGGACGGGCCTGCGCCCTCGGTCTCCGGCCCCAGGCCGTGGCCGCGGAAATCGAGTACAATGTTCGTCGCCCACGCCCGAGGGTGGACGTCCTCGCGGCGTGAGCCTGTTGACAGGTTGATCAGAGGGAGTTGCGCGTGAACCTCACCATCGACGGGCGGCAGGTCGCCGCCGAACCCGGCACCACGATCCTTCAGGCCGCGAAGGCTGCGGGCATCGACATCCCCACGCTCTGCCACCACGACACGCTGGACGAGTCGTCCTCCTGCCGCCTCTGCGTCGTCGAGGTCGAGGGCCGCAGGGACCCGGTCACGGCCTGCGACACGGCGGCCGCCGACGGCCTCGTCGTGAACACGCAGACCGAGGAGCTGCGCGCCATCCGCCAGCTCAACCTCGAACTGCTGCTCAGCGACCACATGTCGTACTGCACGCCGCCGTGCCGCGACGCCTGCCCCACGCACATCAAGATCCCCGACTTTCTGGATCGCATCGGCGAGCGCGACTACGAAGGCGGCATGCGCGTGCTGCGCCAGGACCTTCCCTTCCCCGGCATCCTCGGGCGCGTGTGCCCGCGTCCCTGCGAAGGCCCCTGCCGTCGCCAGCTGGTCGAAGACCCCATCACCATCTGCCAGCTGCACCGCTTCATGGCCGATCAGACGCGCCAGGCCGAGCAGACGGGTGAGCTGCTGCTGCCCCACGAGATCAAGCCCGAGTCGGGCAAGCGCATCGCCATCGTCGGAGGCGGGCCCGCCGGCCTCGCCGCCGCCTTCTACGCGCGCCTCGAGGGGCACGCAGTCAAGATCTTCGAGGCCATGCCGCACCCCGGGGGCATGCTTCGCTACGGCATTCCCAGCTACCGCCTGCCGCGCGACATCATCGCCGAGGAGCTCAACATCCTCTGGCGCATGGGCGTCGAGCTGCAGACCGGCGTGCGCCTCGGCGTCGACTTCCAGCTCGACGATCTTCGTGCCGAGTACGACGCCGTGTTCCTCGCCCTCGGCGCCTTCAACGCCAACGCCATGGGCTGCCCCGGCGAGGACGCCGACGGCGTCGTCACGGCAGTGGACTTCCTCGGCGACCTCGAGCTCAACGGTACGGTCGCCTGCGGCAAGAAGGTCACCGTCATCGGTGGCGGCTTCACCGCCATGGACGCCTGCCGCACCGCCGTCCGGCTCGGCGCCGCTGAGGTCACCTGCCTCTACCGCCGTTCGCGCAAAGAGATGCCCGCCCACCACACCGAGGTCGATGAGGCCGAGGAGGAGGGGGTGCGCTTCGCGCTCCAGGTGGCTCCGGTCAGGGTGCTCACCGACGATGCCGGGAAGGTCCACGGCATCGAGATGATCCGCATGGAGATGGGCGCGCCCGACGCGTCGGGCCGCCGCCGGCCCGTGCGGCAAGAGGGTTCGGAGTTCGTCGTCGCCTGCGACCAGGTGATCAGCGCCATCGGCCAGTTCCCCCAGCTCGCCGGCGCCGGCGAAGCCGAGGGTCTCGCGCACACCCGCTGGCGCACGCTCGCGGTCGACGACTGGACCCTGCAGACGGCCGACCCCAAGGTCTTCGCCGGCGGCGACGCCGTGCTCGGCGCGCAGACCGTGATCCAGGCTGTCGCCCAAGGCAAGAAGGCGGCCTGGAGCATGACCGCCTTCTTGCGCGGCGACGACATGCCGGCGGTCTCCAAGCAGCTGCACGACCTGCGCCGCACGCCGTTCCTCGAAGCGCTTAAGGCGAAGGGCGACATCGACAAGAACGTGCGCCGCATGGCCGAGGTACCGCCGGTGTTCATCGACATCAACACCGGTGTGCTCGAGGTGAGCCCGCCGGCGCAGATGCCCAAGCTCTGGCCCGAGGACCGCAAGACCAACTTCGCGCAGATCGAGCTCGGCTTCCCCGAGGACGAGGCCGTGCGCGGCGCCCAGCTCTGCCTGCAATGCACCTGCGAGGCGCACGGCGACTGCGAGCTGCAGCGCCAAGGCATCGAGTACGAGGTGTTCGCCAACCGCTTCCAGGGCGCCGAGGCCCGCGACTACGAGCCCTACGACGACCAGCCTCTCATCGCCTACGACCCCAAGCGCTGCATCCTCTGCGGCAAGTGCGTCGGCGTCTGTCGCGAGGTCCAGGTCACCGAGGCCATCAACTTCACGCAGCGCGGCTTCGAGGCGAAAGTCGCGGGCTCCTACGACCATGCTCTCGACACGTCGTTCTGCCGGTTCTGCGGCCAGTGCGTCGACATGTGCCCCACGGGGGCGCTCACCAACCGCCAGCTCACCAGAGTCAAGTCGTGGGACCGCAAGAAGGTGCGCACCACGTGTCCGTTCTGTGGCGTCGGCTGCAACTTCGACCTCAACGTGGCCGACGGCAAGGTGGTCGGCGTCACGGCTGCGTACGACGCGCCGGTCAACCAGGGCTCACTGTGCGTCAAGGGCCGCTTCCACACCGACCTCATCGACAGCCCGGACCGCATCACGCACCCCATGATCAAGCGCGACGGCGTGTGGGAGCGGGCCACGTGGGACGAGGCCCTCGGCCTCGTTGCCGAGCGTTTGCTGGCCATCAAGGCCGAGTCGGGCCCCGATTCCATCGGGGTGCTCAGCTCGGCGCGCTGCACCAACGAAGAGAACTACCTCCTGCAACGCCTCACGAGGGCGGGTCTCAACACAAACTCCATAGACCACTGCGCCCGTACCTGACACGCTCCTACGGTGGCCGGTCTGGCCGCCACGTTGGGTTCAGGCGCGATGACCAACTCGATCAGCGAGATCGAGGGCGACGACGTGCTTCTCATCATCGGGTCCAACGCCACCGAGGCGCACCCGATCATCGGCAACAAGATGAAGCGCGCGGCGGTGCGCGGCGCCAAGCTCATCGTGATCGACCCGCGGCGCACGGAGCTTGCTGAGTACGCGCACCTCTGGCTGCAGCTTAAGCCGGGCACCGACAACGCGCTCACCAATGCTCTGCTGCACGTCATCATCAGCAACGACTGGCACGCCAAGGAGTACATCGAGGAGCGCTGCGAAGGCTTCGACGATCTCTGGGAGACGGTCAAGGACTACACGCCGGAGCGCTCCGCGGAGATCACCGGCGTGCCCGCCGACCTGATCTGCCGGGCGGCCGAGCTCTACGCGAAGACCCCGAAGGCCGGCATCTTCTACACGCTCGGCATCACCGAGCACACGGTTGGCACGGCCAACGTCATGAACCTCGCCAACCTCGGCATGGTCACCGGCCACATCGGCGTTGAGAACGCCGGCGTGAATCCCATGCGCGGCCAGAACAACGTACAGGGTTCCTGCGACATGGGCGCCCTGCCCAACTCGTTGCCCGGCTACCCCAGCGTCAACGACGAGGCGGCACGGGCCAGGTTCTCGGAGGCCTACGGCGTCCCGCTGCCGGAGAAGATGGGCCTGCGCATCCCCGAAATGCTCGACATGGCCGTGTACGGCAAGCTCAAGGCGATGTACATCATGGGCGAGGACCCGGCGCTCACCGACGCCGACGCCAACCACGTGCGCAAGGCGCTCGAGAGCCTCGATTTCCTCGTCACCCAAAACATCTTCATGACGGAGACGTCCAAGTACGCCGACGTCTTCCTGCCCGCGGCGCTCTATGCGGAGAAGGAGGGCACCTTCACCAACACCGAGCGCCGTGTGCAGCGCGTGCGCAAGGCGGTGGAGCCGCCCGGCGAGTGCCGGCCCGACTGGCAGATCATCATCGACCTCAGCGAGCGCCTGGGCCACCACATGCCCTTCTCGTCGCCGCAGGAGGTCTTCGAGGAAGTCCGGCGCGTGATCCCCAACTTCGCCGGCATCACCTACGACCGTCTGGAGAACGAGGGCGGCCTGCAGTGGCCCTGCCCCAGCGAGGACCACCCCGGCACGAAGTACCTGCACAAGGGCGTGTTCACGCGCGGCAAGGGCCTGCTGCAGGGCATCCCCTTCGAGCCGCCGGCCGAGCTCTGCGACGAGGAGTACCCCACGCTGCTCACCACCGGTCGCATGCTGTACCACTACAACATCTCGACGCGCATCTCCGCGAGCCTCGAGATGCTGCGCCCGCACGAGCTCGCCGAAGTGAGCCCGGGGGACGCCGCGAGGCTCGGCTTCGCGGACGGCGAGATGATCCGCGTGAGCTCGCGGCGCGGCTCGATCACGACGCGTATCCGCGTCACCGACAAGGTCCCGACGGGGACGATCTTCATGACGTTCCACTTCAAGGAGTCTCCGGTCAACGAGCTCACCAACTCCGCGGGCGACCCGGTCACCCAGACAGCCGAGTTCAAGGTCTGCGCGGTCAGGATGGAGAAGGTCGAACAGCCAGTCACCATCTGACAGGCTCCCGCGTTAGCGGCCCACCTTGATACCGCTGCATGACGACGTCCCGACGCGCCGCTTCGCCGTCGTCACACTGGTCCTGATCGTGCTCAACGTCGCGGTGTTCGCCTTCGAGCTGACGCTCCCGCGTTACGGCATGACCCTCGGCGGTTTCTACGCCAAGGCGGGCGCCACGCCCTTCGAGCTGGCGCACGGCCTCGACGTGCCGCCGGGCGACCTCGTACCCTGGTGGGGGACGCTCTTCACCAGCGTGTTCGTCCACGGCGGCTGGCTGCATCTGATCTTCAACATGCTGTATCTGTGGATCTTCGGCAATAACGTCGAGGACGCTCTTGGGCGTGCGCGGTTCCTCGGCTTCTACCTCGCCTGCGGCCTGGTGGCCACGGCCACGCAGGTGCTCACCGACCCCGGATCGACGGCGCCCATGATCGGTGCGAGCGGCGCCGTCGCCGGCGTGCTCGGCGCCTATCTCGTGCTGTACCCGCACGCCAGGGTGCTGAGCGTCTTCACGCTTGGCGTCATCTTCCCCGTGGTCTCGGTGCCGGCCTGGATCCTGCTCGGCATCTGGTTCGCGCTGCAGGCCTTGGAAGGCGTGCTTTCGTTCGGCCATCCTGACGTTGCGGTCGCCTTCTTCGCCCACGTCGGGGGCTTCCTGACCGGCATGGGCCTCGGCGCCATCCTGACGCGGCGGCCGCGCCGCCGCGCCCCGCGGCGCGGCTGAGGTGTAAGCTGGCGCCACGAGGCTGGAGCATGATCGCCGACTATCACATCCACACAGGCCTGTGCCCTCACGCCGAGGGCGAGCCGCGCGAGTACGTCGAGCGTGCCCTCGGCCTCGGCATGTCCGAGATGGGCTTCGCCGATCACCTGCCGTTTCTCGCCGGGTGGGAACCTCTTCACGACCTCACCGACGACTGGGCCATGGGCCTGGACGAGCTCGACGGGTACGTCTCTCAGGTGCAGGCGCTCGCGCGGGAATACGCCGGGGATCTGCGCATCCTCGTCGGCATCGAGGCCGACTACATCGAGGAGACGCTGGAAGAGACTGCCGCCATGCTCTCGAACTACCCGTTCGACTACGTGATCGGCTCCGTCCACATCGTCGGCGAGCGCTTCGCCTTCGACCATCCGGAGCTCCGCGAGCACCTCGCGGAGTACGGCTTCGAGCGCATCTTCATCGAGAGCCTGGAGCTTGCAGAGCGCGCCGCGGCAAGCGGCCTCTTCGACGTCATCGGGCACCTCGACCACGCCAAGAAGCTCGGCCCCCGGCCGCGCGATGAGGGGGCTGTGGCGGCCGCCGCGTCCGCGGCGCTGCGCGCCGTGGCGGCCGCCGGCAGCGCCCTCGA
>JAPLCL010000144.1 GCA_026392265.1 Actinomycetota bacterium | reverse complement strand
GAGGCGAACGCCACGCGCCGATCCATGCCGGGCAGGCCGATGCGCCACTCGTTCAGCTCAATGCCGGCACCGCCCACGAGAGTCAGACTGCCCGGCGCCGCTGCGCCGGCCGGGCGGCGACCGTCCGCGCTCACGCCGGCGCCATGCCCGGCCGGCGCCTCGCGCGGCGGCCAGGCGCCCGGCCAGTTGACGACGATGCTGTCCAGGCCGGCCCGGACCGCCGCCTCCCAGACGAACTCGGCGCGCACCTCGCGGGCGTCGAAGCCCTGCAGGCTGCCGCCGATGCTGTCGCCGGGCCGGTACGGGTTGAAGTCGGTCACGCCGTGGGTGCCGGGCCACGCGCCCGTGGCGATCGTGGCCCAGTTCGTCGTCGTGAGCGTAGGCATCGTCGGCAGGCACTCGGCCATGAAGCAGCCGTCCGCCAGCAGGCGCTGCCCCACCGGCAGCAGGCCGGCTGCGGCGTACTTGCGCCAGCGTCCGGGCACCGCGCAGTCCAAGCCGATGAGCAGGGCCCTTTCGAACCGGCGTGGCGTCGTCACAACGCACCTCCCTCGAGTTCAGCGGCGGCCTTGGCCCCACCCTCCGCGGACTGCAGCTCGTCGCGCCGCCTGGCAATGACGCTCGCGGCGGCGCTCGTCGCGGCAGCGTGACCGGTGAGCGCCAGGATGAACGGCGCCTTCTGCAAACAGTAGACCTCGCTCGGCACGGTGGCGATCACAGTGGCCGTGCGCGGCACCTCCTCGATCAGCGCGATCTCGCCGAAGCCCTCGCCCCTCGTAAGGTGGGCCACCGCGTGCCCCGCGTGGCTGACCTCCACCTCGCCCTCGGCGATCGCGCAGTAGAAGTCGCCCTCCTCGCCCTCGCACATCACCATCTCGCCGACAGCGTACTCCTTGGGCTCCAGGGCGCGCGCCAGACCTTCCAGCTGGGGCGCCGGTAGCCTGCTGAAGATGGGGATGGACTGCAGCAGGCGGATCTCCACGTGCGGCACGTCGGCAGCGGCGTCCACGGCGCGCACCTTGCGCCAGGCGACCGCGATGACGAGAAGGAACACGAGGCCGGTGCCGATGAGCGCCGCCGGCGCGCCGCTGAGGCCGACGAGCACCGGCACGATGATCGCACCGCAGGCCAGCCCGGCGTTCATCAGCGACTCGAGCAGCGAGAAGACGTCGGCCAGGACGTCGGGCGGCGCCGCGCGCTGCAGCAGGATGCGGCCGGTCACGTCGAGGACGGTGCGGCCCATGCCGGCCAGCGCCAGCAGCGCGAAGGCGCCGATGACCGTCGGGAAGAGGCCGAGGGCGCCGAGGGCGAGCGCCGCCGTGACCACGCCGGCGCCAAGCGCCGGCGCCAGACGACGGCGCGCCACGAGCCCGGCGGTCAGCGCAGCGCCCACGAGGCCGCCGGCGCCGAAGGCCGCGTTCAGGTAGCCGGCGCCGCCCTCGCCCAGGCCCAGCACCGAGATGGCAAGTACCACGTAGAGCACGTCCAGGGCGCCGACCAGGATGTACTGCGCGCCGAGCAGGGTGACGAGCGTGCGCACCGCCGGTTCGCGGCGCACGGCGCGGATACCGGCCCCCACCTGCGCCGTCAAGGAGACCGCCGCCGCCGTGTCGCCGAGGGGCGGCGGTCCGGGCACGGGGATCACGAGGATCGCGGCGACGAAGGACAGCGCCGCGACGAAGGCGATCCCGAGCTCGGGGCCGCCGACGCCCAGCAGCACGCCGGCGATGGCCGGCGCGATGAGTACGCTGCCGTTCTCGGCCCAGCTCGAGACGACGTTCGCCGCGGTGAGCTCGATGGGCTTGCGCACGATGCTCGGCAGCAGCGCCGACTGAGCCGGCCGCGGCGCCGTGATCCCCAGGTTGATCGCCGGCGCCAGGGCAAAGATCGCCCAGGCGGGCGCGCCCAGAGCGATCGCCGCGGCCACCGCGGTCATGGCGACGGCCTGCACCACATAGCCGACAAGGAGCACGCGGCCCGGCCGCCGCCGGTCGGCCAGCGCACCGATGTAGGGGGCCAGGAAGATACAGGGGATGAGCTGCACGAGCGCCATAAGGCCTGCGGCCGTGGCTCCGCCCACCGAGTAGGCGTACACCAGCAGGCACACCCACACCGCCCACTCAGCTCCGTTGAAGGTCGCGAAGGCGAGCTCGAGACGCAGCAGCGTGCGGTTGCGGATCGTCGCCTTGAAGACGGACAGCACCGAGCCGGCCCCCTCCTTCGCCACGCGGCGCTCCTTTCTCCCAAGGCCCTCGGAGGAGGGCCACCCACGTGTCCTACTACAGAACCGGGTCCCCCGACAGTGGGGAGGGACCGCGCTGCGGCGCCCGGCTCACACCGACTCAAGTTCCTCGAGCCGCGCCGTCACCAGCTCGCCGGCGGCGCGCTCGGCCGCGGGGTGCCCCGTCACGGCGAACACGAACGGACCCTTTTCGAGCGTGTAGAGCTGCGCGCGCGTGACAGCCACAACGGTCGCGGTGCGCGGCACCTCCTCGAGAAGAGCTATCTCCCCGAAGCCGTCGCCACGCTTCAGCCTCGCGACCTCGCGGGCGGCGTGAGAGACCACCACCTCACCGTCGGCGATCGCGAAGTAGCACTCCCCGGGCGCCCCCTCGCTCATGATCACCTCGCCGGCGGCGGCCGTGGTCTTGAGCTGCCCCGTCACGCAGTCACCCCGATCCGCGTGGCCGCGCGAATCGCATGGTCGTCACGCCGGGGATGAGGGCGGCCGTCGCCGCCCCGCCCGTCTTCTCGAGCTCGAAGTGGCGCCGTTGGCACGCCCGGGCCTCACGGGATCATGATCATGCTCGCCTTCCCGTCGCACTGCCAGCGATGCGTGGGGTCGACCACGTCGGGGCGCCAGCTGTTGCCGTTCGCACCGGCCTCTGCGTTGTCGAGCGAGACGCTGTCGGCCGCTACGGTATAGCCGCGGCCGACGAACCAGCTGTCGACCATTCCGGCGGCGTCCTCGCTCATCCCGTACCACTTCGGCGCGCCGGCCGTCTGACCCAGCTCGTTGTTGTCGAAGTGCGTCGTGCAGAGCACGTAGTCTCCCCACCTCGCGTTGTGACTCTTATCGCCGTTGTGGGCGTAGAGGCGGATATGGAGGACCTGGGTTCGTGCCACCAACTTGTGACCGGAGAAGTACAACGTGTTCTGTTTGCGACCGGCATCGCCGCGCCACTCCCAGACCCCGGCGCTGTCGCTGAGCTGCGCGTACATGGTCGAGCCGGTGGACGGCAGCCACGACTTGATGATGCTGCGAACTTTGCTGACCGTCGCAGCATTGTAGAAGATGATGGTCACCGGCCAGTCGTTGTGGCCGGCGCTCGACGGGTCGGGGAACGTCGAGGACGACCCCTTGTCGTAGTCGTAGTTCCAGAACGAGTCCTCGTCGAACGTGACCATCTTGAGGCTTCCGGCCGTGAAGCCCGCTGCCTGTGCCGTTGCCGGCGTCACCGAAACGCAGGCGGTGAGCCCCGCCAGGACGACGAGCGCGAGCATGATCCTGCGTCTAGTCATGGCTCCCCCTTCGAAAGGCTCAGCGCCCCCGGGCGTCTGAGATTGGCCCCGCCCCTGCTCCACGCAGGGGCTCGTCTCACCGTTCGGCGTCACCTCCCGTCTCGAGAAGTCGTGCCACATCGACCACGGCAGGACTGATGGTCGCACTCTCGAGCACCCGGTCAGTCTCGAACAGCGCCGGCCTGGCCCCAAGCCGCTCGAAGATCACGCGAGCGGCGGCGAGGGGCGCTGCCGCCTGGGGCGCTCTGCCGAGCGCCACAAGGCAGCGCGCCTCGCCGCACAACGCCTGGGCCTCCTCGTACGGCACGCCGAACTCGTGCCAGCGGGCGGCGGCGTCTGCGAACCCGGCCGCCGCATCGGCCCGCCGCCCGGCGTGCTCGTCGAGGATCGCCCGGGCCGCGATGAGTGCGTAGTCGCCGAGCGGGTAGATGGGCTCGACGCCCTCCATGAGGACCTCGGCGAG
>JAPLCL010000090.1 GCA_026392265.1 Actinomycetota bacterium | reverse complement strand
GCATCCTCGTCTCCGAGCTCTCGGGCAAGGGCGCCGTGCTGCGCCGCGCGCACGACATCGGCCTCGAGCTCGAGGGCGATGACGAGCGCGTCGCCACCATCCTCACGCGGCTCAAGGAGCGCGAGCACCGCGGCTACCACTACGAGGCCGCCGACGCCTCCTTCGACCTCCTGCTGCGCGAGGAGCTGGCGCCGCACGAGCCGCTGTTCCGCCTCGAGAGCTTTCGCGTGATCGTGGAGAAGCGCGAGGACGGCAAGGCTGTCGTGGAAGCGACGATCACGGTACACGTGGGCGGCGAGCGCGTCATCAGCACCGCCGAAGGCAACGGCCCGGTCAACGCGCTCGACACGGCCCTGCGCCAGGCCATCGCGCGCAAGCACCCGCACCTCAGCGACATCGAGCTCGTGAACTACAAGGTGCGCATCCTCGACGAGAACAAGGGCACGGGCGCCGTCACCCGCGTGCTGCTCGACGCCAGCGACGGCGACGACACCTGGGGCAGTATCGGCGTCAGCGAGAACGTCGTCGAGGCCAGCTGGGAGGCGCTCGTCGACTCTATCGAGTACGGCATGGTGCGGAGCAAGCAGCCATGAGGGGCGGCGACGCGCCGGGCCGGCCGCCGGCCGGCGCCTTCGGGCGGGTCGCGGTCGCCGGCGAAGAGCGGCACTGCCGCTTCGCCGGCGACGCCGTCGAGCTGCTCGACCGGCCGGCCTACGAGGCCGGCGCCCGCATCACCGGCGACGCGGAGCTGGCCGCGGTGCGCCTTCTGGCGCCCGTGCTGCCCGGCAAGATCGTCGCCGTGGGCCTCAACTACCGGGCTCATGCCGAGGAGCTGCAGATGGCCGTGCAAGCCGAGCCGATCCTCTTCATGAAGCCGCCTACGGCGGTGATCGGGCCGGGGGAGACCATCGTCCGCCCGGCGCGCTCCATCCAGGTCGACTACGAGGCCGAGCTGGTCCTCGTGGTCGGCCGGCGCTGCAGGGACGTGCCGCCGGCCGAGGCCGCCGCCTTTGTCGCCGGCTATACCTGTGGCAACGATGTGACCGCCCGCGACCTGCAGAAGGTGGACGGGCAGTGGACGCGCGCCAAGAGCTTCGACACGTTCTGCCCGCTGGGCCCGTGGATCGTGCCCGAGGCGCCGCCGGCGGAGGCGCGCGTGAGCGCGCTGCTCGACGGCGCCTAGGTCCAGCACGGCCAAGTGGGCGACATGCTCGTGGGGCCGCTCGAGCTGCTCGCCTTCGCGAGCGGCATCATGACGCTCGAGCCCGGCGACGTGCTGATGACGGGCACGCCGCCCGGCGTGGGCCCGCTGGCCGCCGACCAGACCGTCACGATCGTCGTCGAAGGCGTCGGGGAGCTGCGCAACCCAGTCGCATGAGTCTGCTGGCCATCCTCGGCATCGCCGTCGGCCTCGCGATGGACGCCTTCGCGGTCTCTCTCGGCATCGGCCTCAAGCAGTGCCAGGTGAGCACCCGCACGACGCTGCGTCTGGCTGCGTACTTCGGCCTCTTCCAGGCCTTCATGCCGATCCTCGGCTGGCTCGCCGGCCTGACCTTCGCGCGCTGGATCACCGGCGTCGATCACTGGATCGCCTTCGGGCTGCTCGCCGCGATCGGCGGCAAGATGATCTACGAGGCGATCTGGGGCGACGAGGAGAACAACGCCGCCAAGGATCCCACCCATGGCAGAACGCTGATCATCCTCTCGGTGGCGACGAGCATCGACGCCCTCGCGGTGGGTCTTTCGCTGGCTCTCATCGGGGTTCAGATCTGGTACCCGGCCGTGATCATCGGCATCGTGGCCTTCGGCTTCACGGCTGCGGGCCTGCACCTCGGCTGTCGCTTTGGCTCGCTCCTCGGCAAGCGCATGGAGATCGTCGGTGGCCTGATCCTGATCGGCATCGGCGTCAAGATCCTGTTCGACCACCTGTTCTAGCCCCGTGCGTGCCCGCTCCGACATATCATTGTCGTCGAGAGCGGGAGGCATCGGCGACCCACAGCCGATGCACCACGGCAGGCGGCTGACCTCGTGCCGCGACCGACACGAATGGGGAAGTGACGTGAGCGCCGACATCTCACGGCTGTCCTGGGCGGCGCGGCCGGCCCTTCTGGAGGCCGCCCGCGAACCCGACCTGCTCATGGCCCTGCTGCTCGCCGACCTCATGTCGCCCTCTCTCTGGGACTTCAGGGAGAAGATCCGCCTGAAGACGGCCGCTGCTGGGGCGGCCGCGCCGCACGGTCGCTCGGCGGACAACGGGCCGGAGCTCGTCATGGAGGAGATCCACGACTACATGGACCGGCACCTCTTCCATGCCAGCCCCCGTGAGGTCGAGGAGATCTGGGGATGCCTCGACCTCAAGGAGGAGCGCGCGCGGCTTGGCTCCCATGAGGTCGACTACGTGGTGGCTGTCATCCGTCGCGGTCTGGAGGAGCGTCGCGAGATGGGCATCCTCAGCGGCAAGCAGGACATCCTGCCGCTCATCGACGCCGGCGCGTTCCCCGACTACGAGTACTCCACCATCGACGTCATCCGTGCCCACCGGCGGCGCCTGCACCGCGGCAAGCACAAGCCGCTCGGCATCACTTCTTGCGCCGACGAGGCCGTGCTGTCGGCCGCCCTCGCCTGGGCGGCCGGCCACGTCCCGCTGGAGGGCGTCGTCGTGTTCGGCTCGCCGCTCCACTACACCACACTGGTGGAGCGTCACGGGCGCGGCTACTGGTTCAACGGCAAGCACGAGTACCACGACGCCGACTCCTGGGCGCGAGAGTGTGCCTCCACCGACGCAGCCGCCGTCCAGAAGGCCTTCGCGGCCAGGCAACAGGGTCTGGACCGTCTCGTGACGCCACTGGGCGGGCACCGCTTCCACACCAACGAATCGACGCTGAGCCCGGCGCGGCTGGCACGCACCGACGAGTGGCTGACGCGCTTCTTTGGCGCCGAGCTGCGGCAGATCGCCGAGGCGCGCGAACGGGGCATTCGCTTCGTGCCCGATCCCCTCGACGAGGCCTGCCTGCGAACCCTCGACGAGGCGCCGGACGCCGCCGCGGCGCGGCGGCGGCTCAAGGAGCTCGCCGGCGAGTACCCGGGTTCCGTCATGGAGCTGGCGCACTACGCCTTCCGCGATCTCTGGGTGGAGCACCCCGAGGCCTACGTCGAGGCGGCGGCCCGTGGCCATCTGACGCGGAAGCGGGCCGCCGGCATCATCTCCTTGCCCGGCGCGCTCGACGTTGTGCGCGAGGTCGCCGGCCGGGACTCCATCTTCGACGACCTCGAGCGGATCGCCCTGCCGGACGAGGTGCTGCTCTTCGGCACCGGCACCCATCGCGACAGGGCGCTGCTGCTCTACACCCTCCTGCGCCACGCGCCGTACCTTGATCGGGCGCTGAAGGATGCGCTGCAGCTGGTCTTCACCGCGGCGGACAGCTTCGTCCTCGTCGGCGAGGCGGCGATCGGAGTGACGGAGCTGCGCCGCCGCGAGGGAACCGCGGAGCTACCGGGTCGTGTGCTGCTGCGCCTGCCGCCGCCTTCGGCGGTGGCCTTGTCTTGAGGCCTACAGAAGCTCCGGCGCGGCGGGTCGCCACGCCGCCGCCTGCTCGAGCAACGGTACCCCGAAGCAGAGCAGTAGGGCGAGGCCGCAGGCGACCGCCCCGACCAGGTACGCAGCGCTGAACCCCGGCAGCCACCAGCCCGTCGCGGCCGCGGTCCCGGCATGGCCCGCGGCCGCGGTGACCTGCACCGGGACCGCCTGCGAGTAGACGGTCTCGAACAGGTTCACGCCCAGGAGGAGGCTCAGGGTGTAGAGCGTCCCGAACACGGCCGAGGCGGCGCCCTTGTGCTCACTCGGCGCCGACTCGAGCACCTGTTTGGCGTTGGCGGCCATGAAGAGCGCGTACACCAGCGCCAGGCTCACCAGGAAGACGACCGCGGCGGCGAGCCCTGGGGAACCGAGCAGCAGGGCGTAGGCGACGCACGCCGCCGCCCCTACGCCCATACCGCTTGCGCAGAGGCGCCAGGGGGAGTGGCGGTCGGCCAGCCGACCGGTGAACGGCGAGAGCACCATGAAGGTGGCGGCGTAGATGAGCAGCACCAGGCCCGCAGACCCGGAGCTGAGCCCCTTCGCCAGCTCCAGATAGAACGGCATGAGGAAGCTGTTGCCGCCCATGAGGATCAGCCCGCAGAGGGTGATGGCGTTGGCCAGCAGAAAGCGCCTCTCGTGAAGCAGTGACCGCGCCACCAGCGGGTCTTTGGCGTGCCGCTGGCGGACGAAGAAGAGCACCGCGGCGACCACGGAGAGACCGAGGAGCGCCACGACCGGCGCCGAGCCCCAGCCGGCCTCCTCGCCCACGGAAAGCGCCGTGACGAACGCCGCCACGGCGAGGAAACCCAGGGCGGCGCCGGCGTAGTCCAGGCCGCCCAGGCGCCGCTCGCTGCCGCCCTGCGCCGGCACCGACCGCCAGGCCAGCACCATGGCCACGACGCCGATCGGCACGGTGACGAAGAAGACCCACTGCCAGGAGAGCTGCTCCGTGAGGAAGCCGCCCAGCGGCGAGCCCACGGCGATCCCCAGCGCCCCGGCCGTGGCCAGGAGCCCCATGGCGCCGCCGAGGCCGGCGGCGGGAAGGAAGCGGGCGATGACCGTGTACGTGAGGATCACGAGGACCGCACCGCCGACGCCCTGCACGCAGCGGCAGGCGATGAGCATGCCCAGGCTGGTCGAGAGGCCGCAGAGGAGCGAAGCGGCGATGAAGATCACGTACCCGACGAGGAACAACGTGCGGGCGCTGACCGCGTCGGCGATGCGCCCCACGAGCAGCATGGAGCCGCAGTTGAAGAGCAGGTAGCCCATGGCCACCCAGGAGGCGGCACTCGTACTGGCGTGGAAGTGCCGGGCGATGGTGGGCAGGGAGATGCTCACGATGTAGATGTCGAGCCGCGCCATGAAGACGGCCACGGCGACGCTGCCGATCAGCAGCAGCCGGCCGCGCCGGTCGCTGATCGCGCCCGCGGTCACCGGGCGTCGATGACGAAGGTGGGGACGATGCTGCCCCCGAGGGCCACGTTGGTGATCTCGGCGGTGCTGATCCTGGTCATGACCGCCGAGTACCCGCCGGGGAAGTGGAAGGGGTCGGTGTCCTCGAAGAAGTCGCGCAGAGGGAAGCCCGCCTCCAGGAGCGGGTACTCCTCGTGGGCCACCTCGATCCTCTCCTGGACCACCCACTCCGCGCCGGCGGCCGCGGCCACGACCCCGTCCCAGGCGGCCTGGTCGCAGCGCCAGCCGAGCTCCACACCGGCGCCGCCGGCCTCGTGGGCCGGCTTCAGCACGAGGTCGTCCTTATGACTGGAGACGAACTCGAGCAGGTCGATCGACCTGCCTTGCGGATCGCTTGAGGGGCCGTCCCGTAGCACCCGGCCCCACGGTACGTGCGCGCGGATGGCGGCCTGCTCGCTCCGCGTGAAGCCGAAGTCGTGACGCTCGTCGGTGAGCAGGGCGAACAGGTACTTGTGGCTGAGCACCGCACTGCGGAAGGGGTTCACCAGACACACCGCGCCCTGCTTGACCGCCTGCAGCAACGGGGCGATCTCGTCGGCGCGGCGCAGGCAGTCGCCCAGGTGCATGATGCGGTAGACGAGGTCCACCACGCGGCCGTTGGCGCGGAGCCTACCGTCGCGCAGCTCCAGGTCCTCCGGATGGGCCGCCGTGATCTCGAAGCCCAGCCTGCCCAGGTCGCCGGCGTTGAGCTGCGTGAAGACGTCCTCGATGCCACCGGGGAAGCTCAGCACGCACATCCTGGGCGTGCCGTGGCCACCCTCGCCCTGCCAGACGTGGAGGAAGGTCTGGATCATGCCGAGCTGCACCAGATCGGGGCGCACGTCGTAATGGTCCTCGAACTCCGCGTAGAAGCCCAGCGTGCGGAAGACCGCCGCCAGCCCGTCGTTGGCGACGCTGCCCATGGGGATATCGCCGTTCAGCTCCACGAAGCGCAGGCCGCTCGGGGTGGTGAAGGAGTCGAAGCGCAGGATCGAGCGCGGCGCGTGGGCGCGCGGTTCGAGGGCGGCGATACTCGCGAGCCACTCGTCGAAGCCCGCCAGGTGATCGGCGCGCAGCCGCTCGTCCGCCAGCACCGCGTCACGGACCTTGCGGACGGCAGTGGAGAGGTGGGTCACGGCGCGCTGTTCCTGCCCCATCTCGGCGGCGGTCACGAAGCGCGGCCGGGCCACCCCGCAGAAGGGCCTGCCGCCGCTCATCAGGCCGCGCTCCTCCTGCAAGCTCAGGATGGTGTCGAGCACCGTCCCCGGGTCTGAGCACGCGGCGAGCAGGTCGTTCCAGCGCAGGATCGCCTCCCGCCGCTGGTCGTTTTCGCGAAGTTCCTCATTCATTCCGGTACCCCCTCCGTTCGGTGACTTCGCCGCAGGCCGGGGCGAACCTCCGCTGCCGGCCACCGGCGGAGGGAAGCCGGCGTGGTGCGGGACGAGAAGGAGTGGTGTGCGCCGCAGGCGCGCGGCACAGGCGCTGCGGGTCAGGGCTCGCTGACGTCGGCGGGGAAGGAGTCGAGGTCTCGCCGGCTTCTGAGTGAGTCAGCCTTGGGCAGCCTTGGCCCACGCGCCGCCGGCCCTCGCGGCGACTGTCTCCAGGGCCGTGAGCTCCTGCCGGATGCGCCCGGCCACGGCGCGGTAGTCACCGTTGCTCACAGCGGCAGGCCTTCAGCCAGGATGACGGCGCGCAGGCCGGGGGGGCAGGCGCCCAGATCGACGAGGTCGAACTCGAAGTCGCGCGACAGCGTGAGGAGGCGGCCCAGGGCGGCGAAGTGATCGCTGGGGCGGAGCACCTCAGCGGCGAGGTCGATGTCTGAGCGCTCGCTGAAATGCGTGCCCTCGACGAGTGAACCGAAGGCGAGCACGCGCGTGGCCCCGTAGCGCGAGCGCAGAAGGTCCGCGGCCTCGCGCGCCAGCGCCCAAGCCGCTTCGCGACGGTCCGCGCGACGCCTGTCGGCTTCTGCTGCGCCGCGCCGCATGGTCTGCCGGTACGCGTCGAGCTGCTGCGGTGTCAGGGTCGAGGACATCGAATGAGTATGACCCGATGCGTCTGTGCGCTGCGGAGATCGCGGCCTCTGCGCGCTACTCGCTTGCGGTCGCCGCCCTCGGCCGACCCCGCCCGCGCCACCCGGCGGCCAGACGCCCGAAGCCGAGCGCCAGCAGGTGACTGGCGACCAGGATCGGCACGCCGAGCAGCGCCGCCAGCCACGACGGCTGGTCGAACACACCGAGGCCGATCGCCAGCCAGCCGATCAGCGCCCACTGGATGAGGTAGACGGCGGTGATGTTGCGGCTCAGCGAGGTGAGGTAGCGTGGCACCGCGCGCCAGGTAAGGCGGCGGTCCAGCCACCACAGGAGCGGCAGCCAGAGCAGCACGAAGCCCGCCAGCAGCAGCTGCACCGGTAGGCCGCTGCGGTAGTAGTCGCCGAAGGCGAGGATGCTCGAGCCGACCGGCGCGAGTACCACCAGCGCTGCGCCGGCGAGCACCGCCGCCGCCCCTGCCAGCGCCCAGGCGCGCATGAGCCCGCCGGCGGAGGTCGCCCGGGCGGCGAACCCGGCGAGCGAGAGGCCGAGGAGCGGGTAGGCGAGCCAGGGGAAGAGCGGGAATGACACCCACTCGCCGAGCCCCCACAGCGGGTCGAGGACGACGCTCCCGCCGCCGACTCCCCAGAGGAGCGGCGAGACCACCGCGACCGCCGCTGCCAGCGCCAGGACGAGGCGCGGGTCGCGCACGTGGCGTTTGACCGGCCCCAGGACGATCAGCGAGAGGCCGGCGAGCTGGAGGATGTCGATCTCGAAGAACGCCCCCCACCAGGTGCCGCCGAAGAGTTCGATGGCCTGCGGGTCGCCGCGCACCAGCAGCGGCAGGACGAAGCGCAGTAGGTTGAGCGCGTAGCCGAGCGCGAAGAGCTGCAGGCCGCGCACCACGCCGCTGCGCACGCCGGTGCGCGTGGAGCTCCCGAACAGAAAGCCCATCGCGACCATGAACACCGGGGCGGCCGGGGCGGTGCCGAGGAGCAGAAAGGTCGCGCCGAGCAGCGAGTCCTCGCCGGAGCCCACGGCGAACAGCAGCTGGACGTGCTGGAAGACCATGAAGACGATGGCCAAGCCGCGCGCCAGGTCGAGGAAGCGGAGGCGGCCGTCGGTCGTGAGCAGCGGCCCGAACGAGCGCCGGCCTGCGGCCGGCGCTCCCGTGCCGCGCTTGACGTCCGGCAACCGAACGGGTTCAGGGCGATTCGTGCGCAGGGGGTGTTTCCTCTGTGTTTGCTGCCCACGTGTATCGAGTCCGCAGCTCGTTCTGCCCCTCGCGCTTGAGGTGGCCGTCGTGCTGAAGGTGGCCGACGACGACGCCCGGATCGATGTTGCTCTTGAATGCGAAGGCCTCGATCTCTGCTCCTGAGAAACCTCCTGACGCGACGAAGCGCAGATAGTCGTCGGGCGGGATCAGGGATTCGCCGGCGAACTGGTCAGCTTCGGCTTCTCTCTCCTTGAGCGCGGGATCCGCGTCGTCGTTCTCAAGAATGACCTCTCGCCGGCCGTGCAGAAGGATATGCCCCAGCTCGTGGAAGAGGCTGAACCAGAAGACGTCGGCCCACCCGCCGCGAATAGTCATCATGAGCGCGGCTTTGTCTCGGCCCACCCAGAACGTAGCACCATGGACTCGAGTGCCGGGGAAGTGCGGGCAGATGATCAAGGCGACGCCCGCCCTTGCGAGGAGCGAGGACAGCGCGGGTTCAAGGACCTCGGGCAGCTGCATCGTCATCGCGCGTAGCGTGGGGAGGGAGCTCTCCAGGCGCTTCTTGTCGAACGCCGCGCAGTCAAGCTTCCTGGCTTCGACCTCTCCGAGCCGAAGCCACGAAGCCACGGCCTCCGGGGACCGCCGGTGGCGGCTGGTCGCTCCCATCCGAAACGCGGCCTGGTAGCGGCGGACTTCGGGGATCGCAGTGAGCGAAGCAACGCCGAAGAAGCGCTGCAGCTCGGCGACCTTCACCAGCGGCTTGGTCGTGCGAGCCACTGCCCCGAGCTTGGCGAGCTGGTTGTAGCAGTAGGCGGCCGTGAGCTTGCTCTCGGCTCTGAGGCGCCCCACTTCAGTCTGACTCTGGCGTCGGGCCAGGGTCAGGCGATAGTCGGATTCCAGGCCCAGCCAGATATGCGCCGGTACGGCGACGACCTTCTCCAGCTGCAGAGCCGTGTCTGGAGTGATGGCCTTGTGACCCTTGAACACAGCGCTGAGCTTCGCCGCAGGCCGGCGCATGCGGCGCGCCAGCTCGTCCTTACTCATGTCCAGCTCGGCGATGACCTCCTCCAGGTACTCTCCGGGCGGGACAGCCAGATCCGAGTGGATGGTGGCCTCAGTCGCCATAGTGTTTGCTCACCTCCTCGATCATCGCGATCTCAAGTCGGTCGCCCTCCAGTGTGAAGATCAATCGGCTGAAGCCGGTCAAGGTCACCGCCCATTGGCCGGCGCGGTCACCCTTGAGCGGATGACAATCCAGAACGGACCATTTCCGAAGCTCCTCGATGTCGCCGGCCTGCTTTGTGAGGTTGATTCTGGCAATGTACTTTCGGCCGACCTCGTCTCCGTATGCCCGGAGCGCGTCAGTGGAGAGCTCGTACTGGCGTCTCAGCTTGCCGGTCCGGAAGGCGATCTCCACGCAGACCTCTCGGGGCCGTGTCTTTACCGATGGGGTAAATGAGACAGTAGGCTGTTCCACTGGATCGCTCAAGTCCGGTCTTCACCCCAAGGGCATACAATTCGATCTACGCCCGCCGCACACACGGAGGTGCTTCAATGCGCTTCATCCACACGGGAGACTGGCATCTAGGCAAGTCGTTGCACGACATGTCTCTCACCGGCGACCAGCGGTTCGCGCTGGATGCCTTGCTGCGCCTCGCCGAGGATCGGCGCGTCGACGCCATCGTGGTCGCGGGCGACGTGTACGACAGAGCTGTTCCGCCGACGCCGGCTGTCGGGCTGCTCGACGACATCCTGGCTGAGCTGGCCCTGCGGCTGAGGATTCCGGTGGTCATGATCGCCGGCAATCACGACAGCCCGGTGCGTCTGCAGTACCTCAACGGTCTCGTTGGCCGGATGGGCGTCCATGTGGTGGGTGAGGTCGGCAGCGAGCCACACGGAGTCGCGCTTGTCGGCGGTGACGGGGTGGAGGTCACCTTCTGGCCGCTCGCCTACACCGACCCCGAAACGGCCCGTGGCGCCCTCGGGCGCACCGATATTCACACCCACGAGGCGAGCCTGGCGGCGCATCTGGAAAACATCAGGGCGCGAGCGGCCGCGAGCTCGCGCCACGTGGTCGTCGCCCATGCCTTCGTCACGGGGGCGCTCCCCAGCAAGTCTGAGCGCCCGCTCACGGTGGGAGGCAGCGGCCAGGTGTCGAAGAGCGTGTTCGACGGCTTCGACTACGTCGCTCTCGGTCACCTCCATCGCCCGCAGCAGGTGAGCGAGCGCGTGCGCTACGCAGGCTCGCTCCTCAAGTACTCCTTTGAAGAGGCGGACCACCGCAAGTCGGTCACGGTGGTCGACTTGGGCGCAGACGGCTCCGTCGCGGCCGAGGAGGTCGAGCTCCCCGTGCGTCGCGACCTGGTCCGCCTCACCGGGTCGTTCGCCGAGATCATGGAGTACCCCGAGGCCGCTGCGTGCCGGAACGCCTACGTGGAGGTGATCCTGACCGGTGGCGAGGCCTTGCTCGACCCCATGGAGCGGCTGCGCGGCGTCTACCCGTACATCCTGTCGCTGAGGAGAGAAGGTTCGTCGCTGGACGCGTACAGCCAGGACAGGCCGGCCGTGCGGGGCCGATCTACCCGCGAGCTGTTCGGGGACTTCTTCGCGGACGCCACCGGTGAAGCGCTGTCCGAGGCTCAAGAGGACGAGGTGGACGCCGTGCTCACGAGCGCCGCCCGAGAGGCCAGGGAGGTGGCATCATGAGACCGCAGGTGCTCAGGATGCAGGCCTTCGGCCCGTACAAGACCTCCGAGACCATCGACTTTGCGGAGCTCGGCACCAACAAACTGTTCCTGATCCACGGAGACACCGGAGCGGGCAAGACGAGCATCCTCGACGGCCTCGTCTTCGCGCTCTACGGCGACACCAGCGGCGGCGAGCGTCAAGCGTCGCAGATGCGCTGCGAGTCGGCCGACCCGGCGCTGCCGACGGAGGTCGAGCTCACGTTCGCGCTCGGCCGGCGCACCTTCCGCGTGCTGCGGAGTCCCAAGCAGGACGTCGCCGCGCGGGGCGGCGGGCGGCTGGTGACAAAGCAGGCCTCCGCGGCCTTGTGGGATACGACCGACGCCGAACCTGGCGGTGAGGGCAAGGTGCTGGGCACCAGGATCAGGGAGGTGAACGACGCCGTGCGCGACCACCTCGGCTTCTCGTCGGAGCAGTTCCGGCAGGTCGTCGTCCTTCCGCAGGGCAAGTTCCGCGATCTGCTGGCCGCGGGTTCGGACAAGCGCGAGGAGATCCTCAAGCAGCTCTTTCGCACTGAGGGGTGCGCCGACCTGGAGCGTCGCCTGCGGGAGCGGGCGCGTGACGTGGTGAAGCAGCGCGATGAGCTCCAGATAGCGCGGCGTACCCGTCTCGATACGGCCGGCGCCGAGGACGACGCGACACTGGAGGCGCTCACGAGCCAGGCGGCGGCGTCCGCGGCGGCCATGAAGCGGGAGGCCGCGAAGGCCGAGAAGCTCGCAGTCAAGGCGGCCAAGGCCCTGAGCGAGGCGGAGAAAGCCGCCGAGGCCGCCGGCGCGGTCGTGGAGGCTGAGGGCCTGCTGGCGCAGCTGAAGGAGCAGCAGCCCCACATCGACGAGCTGAAGGCCGCCGCGGAGCGTGCGCGGGAGGCCGAGAAGGTGGCGCCACGTGCGGTTGCGCTGGATGACGCCGTCGAGGAGCTGGGCGAAGCTGAAGAGGCGCTGGAGGAGGCCATCAAGAAGCAGACGAAGGCTGTGGCTGCCGAGAAGGCCGCGGCCGATGCCCTCGAGACGGGACAGCAGCGTGCCCCGGAACGCGCCGCCGCGGCCGAGCAGGTGCGGCGCCTCACCGAGATGCGGGTCAAGGTCACGGCGTGGCAGAAGGCCGAGCGGCTTTGTGAGGGGGCCGACCAGGTCCTCGCGACGGCCGCGGAGGAGCTTCAGAAGGCTCAAGCCGTTCTCACGGTCGCCAAGGCGGCTCAGGAAGAGGCGCGCCGGCAGGTCGGGAAGGCCGGCGCAGCCGCGACCGGTCTGCAGTCGGCCGAGCAGAAGCGCGCTCAGGCCGAGAAGCTTGCGGCGCAGTGCGCCAAGCGAGACAAGGCCGAGGCCGAGCTCAGGCGGCTCAGCGGGGTGCGGGATACCGCCGCGGACGCGTACAAGACGGCGAAGGCCGCGTTCAAAGCGGTGCACGCCGAGTACGCCGGGCTCGAGGCTTCGTGGCGTGCCGGCCGCGCAACGGTGCTGGCGGGCGAGCTGGTCGACGGAGAGCCGTGTCCGGTGTGCGGATCGCCGGCTCACCCCGCCCCAGCTCGAGGCGCCGATAAGGTCGATGACGCGGCGCTGGACGAGGCGCGGGAACGCCTCGAGGAGGCGCGGCGACTGCAGGACGCGTCCAGGGACGATCTGAGCGAGGCCGAGGCTGCGGTGGCCACGGCGCGGGGGGAGTTCACGGCCCTCCGAGATGCGGTCGCCGAGGGCCTGACGACCGCGCAGGCGAAGGCCGATGCCCGGGCCTGCCAAGACGAGGTCACGAAGCTCGTCGCGGCGGTCGCGACCGTGCCCGATCCCGATGAGGTCACGGCGATGGCGAACGAGGCCATTGTTGCTGCCGAGAAGCGCCTGACTGCCGCCCAGAAGGCCGACAGGGCGGCGGCGAGCGACCTGGCCGGCAAGCGCGCCGGCGCCGGGGAGCTCGCCACCGGCATCCCGGAGGAGCTGCGCGCGCCGGCCGCCCTCGAGAGAGCGCTGGACGAAGCGCAGACCACGTCAAAGAGGCTCGAAGGCGAGCTGAAGGCCGCTCAGGATGAGAGCATCACCGCTCGTGAGAACAAGGTGGCCGCCGAGGGTGGCGCGAAAGCCGCGGCGGGCACAGAGGTCGCGGCGAAGCGACGCGTGACGACCGCGCGCAAGTCCTTCACCGCCGCACTTGGGCAGCACGGTTTCGGGACGGCTGAGGCGTATCAGGCTGCGGTCATCCCCGAGGAGGATCTGGCCGAGGCCGAAGACCAGGTCACGGCCCATCACGATGCGCTGACCGGGGCCAAGGGCCAGCTGAAGCAGGCGCGAGCCTCGGTGAAGGAGCATCCCGTCCGCGGCGACGTTGAGGAGTCTCGGGAGCGCTCCCTGGCCGCGGCCGCAGAGTCCAGGGAGGCCCAGCGCCTTCAGAACGACGCCGACAATCGAGTGGCGGCGCTCAAGGACGCCCGGGACGCGCTCGACACGCTCGACCAGCAGTTTGAGGAAGTCACGGCGAGCTACGCAATAGTCGGCAAGCTGGCAGAGGTCGCTGCCGGGCAGTCGGACGGCGCCAAGGTGTCGTTTCAGCGTTGGGTGCTCGGCAGGTACCTCGACGACGTGCTCCTTGCGGCGAGCAGACGCCTGGTGACGATGAGCAGTGACCGCTACAGGCTTCAGCGTCAGAAGGAGGCCTCTGATCTTCGGCGACCGAGCGGACTCGAGCTGGCCGTGTTCGACGGCTGGTCGAACCGCGCGCGGCCGGCGATCACGCTCTCGGGCGGGGAGAGCTTCCTCGCCGCGCTCTCGTTGGCGCTCGGCCTCGCCGAGACCGTGCAGGAGCAGTCCGGGGCGACGCCCCTCGAGACCATCTTCGTGGACGAGGGGTTCGGGGCGCTCGACCAGAACGCCCTCGAGCAGGCGATGGATGCGTTGACGGAGCTCAAGGACTCCGGCCGCCTCGTCGGCGTCATCACGCACGTGCCCGAGCTTCGCCAGGTGATCGACGCCCGTCTGGAGGTGAGGGGCGGCCCCGGCGGCAGTTCCACGCAGTTCTTCGTGCCGTAGGCACTACGCCGTTGTGCTCGCCGCCGGGCACGTCCGAGAGTGCGATGGCGCGCGCGATCAAGGCGTTGCAGATGCGGCGACGGATCCGGCATTCACTCAGCGGCCTGAAGGCCCACGGGAGGGCCTGGCCGCATCCTTCATCCCATCGTCGGATGGGTTCTGTCGCGGGGTGCTGTCGATCGACCTGCGCAGATCATCTTGCCGAAACGGCGTGCGCTCTTCGCGCAAAGCGGAGGTCCGGGGCACCTGCCGTGCTAGAATCGAAGGCCTCAATGACCTCCGATTTCGTCCATCTGCACGTTCACAGCGAGTACTCGCTGCTCGACGGCGCCTGCCGTGTGAAGAGCCTCGTCCAGAGGGCCAAAGAGCTGGGCATGCCGGCCGTGGCGCTCACCGACCACGGCACGCTGGGCGGCGTCGTCAAGTTCTACCGCGCCGCCCAGGACGCGGGCATCAAGGCCATCATCGGCCTCGAGCTCTACGTGGCCACCGATCGCACCTCGCGCGCCGGCTTCAAAGAGAAGAACGCGCACCTCACCCTGCTCGCTCGCGACCAGACCGGCTACAAGAACCTCGTCAAGCTCTCCACGCGGGCGTATCTGGAGGGCTACTACTACAAGCCGCGCGCCGACTGGGACCTGCTTTCCCAACACCATGAGGGGCTCATCGCGCTCACCGGCTGCATGAGCGGGCGCGTCGCCATGCTCCTCAAGGACGGCAACGACGAGGCCGCCCTCGCCGATGTGCGGCGCCTCGCCGAGCTCCTCGGCCCAGAGAACGTCTACGTCGAGCTGCAGGATGCCGGCCTGCCCGAGCAGCGCGAGCTGCTCCCCAAGCTCGCGCTGCTCGCCGAGAAGGCCGGTCTGCGTACCGTGGCCACCAACGACGTGCACTATCTGTGCCACGAGGATTGCTACGCCCACGACGCGCTGCTGTGCATCCAGACGCAGAGCAACCTCGCCGACGAAGACCGCATGCGCTACGGCAGCGACGAGTTCTACCTCAAGTCTGCCGACGAGATGTACGAGCGCTTCAAGGACTATCCGGGCGCCTGCACGGCCACCGTCGAGATCGCCGCGCGCTGCGACGTGAGCCTCGACTTCGGCACCTACCTGCTACCCTCGTACCCGGTGCCGGAGGGCACCACCGAGGGCGTCTATCTGCGTGAGCTCTGCGAGAAAGGCATCGTGCGCCGCTACGGCGCCGAGCCGTCTGCCGAGGCGCGTGAGCGCCTCGAGTTCGAGCTCGGCGTCATCGGCGAGATGGGCTTCGACGCCTACTTCCTCATCGTCTGGGATTACGTCAAGTTCGCCAAAGACAACGGTATCGGCGTCGGACCCGGGCGCGGTTCGGCCGCCGGGTCCATCGTGAGCTACTCCCTCGGCATCACCGACATCGATCCCCTCAAGTACGACCTGCTCTTCGAGCGCTTTCTCAACCCGGGGCGCAAGAGCATGCCCGACATC
>JAPLCL010000274.1 GCA_026392265.1 Actinomycetota bacterium | reverse complement strand
GCTTTGCGGACAGTACAAGGAGTCCTACACCCGGCGGATAGCGCAGATCAAAGAGAAGAGCTATGCCCAGGCCGAAAGACTTCGTCTGATTGCCGCGACAGCGGTTCTTGTGGTTCTCCTCCTGGGAGTGATTTTGGCCTTTGTGCTGGTCAACAACATTCTGGAGCCCCTCCGGAGGCTGGCCCACGAGGCAAATCCCGGGGCGAGGCCTGAGGAAGCCGGGGACGAGGTGAAGGCGCTCAGCCGCAGTGTTCGAGGTCTCATTGAAGGGATCGACCAGACTCAGACCGAACTCGAGAAGAGCCGCGAACATCTCCTTCAAGCAGAGAAGATGGCGGTGGTTGGAAAACTCGCTGCAGGCATGGCTCACAGCATCCGCAATCCTCTGACCTCCGTGAAGATGCGCCTTTTCTCTCTGGACCGCAGCCTCGACCTGACCCCGCAGCAGAAAGAGGATTTTCAGGTGATCTCAGAGGAGGTTCTGCACATGGACGGCCTCCTTCAAAGTTTCCTCGAATTCTCGCGTCCTCCCAAACTCAGAATGCAGAACATCAGCCCTTCTGAAATCGTTGACCTGGCTTTAAAGCTCATGATCTACCGGCTGGAGTCTTATCAGGTGAGGGTGCAGATCGAACGCAAAGAACCGCTGCCGGTCATCCAGGCGGACCCTGAGCGGCTGAAGGAAGTTCTCGTGAACATCATGGTGAATGCTTGCGAGGCGATGAAAGGGGGCGGGTCCATCGTCATCCGTGAGGAGCGAGCCTCTGATGCGTCTCTCGGGGAGGTTGCCGTTGTCCGAATCATTGACACCGGCCCTGGCATCGCCGCGAAGGATCTGCCGCACATCTTCGAGCGCTTCTACCAAGCCGACGATTCGCGTTCGCAGGAAGGTCACGGGCTCGGCCTCGCCATCTCGAGGAACATCGCCGAGGTGCACGGCTGGCGCATCAGGGTCGAAAGCCGGCCGGGCCACGGCGCGACCTTCACCGTCGCCTTGCAGGGGTAGTACGGCCGCGATCCGTCCGGCACAGCGGCGTTGCCTCCGTGCCGCTTCCCCTTATGCCCGCCTTAAGGTCTCGCCGCCGATACTCCGGGTATGAGCACGAAGACCCTGCGCACGGTCCGCAAGGACCTGACCATCCTCACGAGCCTCGCCCTACTCGGCCTCGTCGCCCTCTCGGCCCTCACCGGCATGGGGATGGACGACGAGGCCGAGGCATTCCTGCCGGTGGACGACGTCCACCCCTTGATCGGGTACACCATGGCCCTTGTCGCGGGCCTTCACGCCGTGCTGCAGCTCGGCACCATGCGCTCCTATGCCAGGAAACGGCTGAGGGACCTCGCCGCGATCCCTTGCGAGACAAGAGCCTGTCCACCACCGAACAACGAGGTGTGAAGATGAAGTGTCCCGTATGCAACGACACCGATCTCCTGATGACAGAGCGTCAGGGCGTGGAGATCGACTACTGCCCCAGCTGCCGCGGCGTCTGGCTCGACCGCGGCGAGCTCGACAAGATCATCGAGCGCTCCGGCGAGGCGGCAGCGCCGTCGGGCACGCGGAACGAGCCTCGCGACAACGGTCGCGACGACCACCGAGACGCGCAGCGCGATCACGACGACCACGGCGGGCACGATGCGGGCGCCAAGAAGAAGGGCGGCTTCCTGGGCGACCTTCTCGGGGGGCTGGGCGGCGACTGACCGCGGCACTGAGCGGACTCACCACCTGTTACCATCTACGCTCGTCCGCCAACCTCCCCCTGGACCCCAATGACTCCTTCGCACGACCGGTATCGAAGTATCCGCAACGTCCTCTGGGTAGTCCTCGCGCTCAACTTGGCCGTGGCGCTCGCCAAGCTCGTCTACGGCATGATCAGTCACTCCGCGGCGATGGAGGCCGACGGCTTTCACTCGCTGTTCGACGGCGCGTCGAACATCATCGGGCTGGTCGGCATGTGGTTCGCCGCGCGGCCCGCCGACGACGACCATCCATACGGACACAGCAAGTACGAGACCTTCGCCGCCGCCCTCATCGGCATCCTGCTCGTCGTCGCGGGCTACACAGTCGGCAAGGGCGCCGTCGACAGTCTGTCGGGGCGCGGCCTGCCCACCGAGGTCACGACGATCTCGTTCGTCATCATGGTGGGCACGCTCGCCGTCAACATCCTGGTCACCACATGGGAGCGGCGGGCGGGCAAGCGGCTCGGCAGCGAGGTCCTGATCGCCGACGCCAGCCACACGTTGAGCGACGTGATGGTCAGTATCGGTGTCATCATCAGTCTCGTCGTCGTCAGGCTGGGGTGGGAACAGGCCGACGGCATCGTGGCGCTGATCGTCGCCGTCGTGATCCTGCGCACCGCGCTGGGGATCCTGCGCGGCGTGCTGCACACGCTCGGCGACGCCGCCCGCCTGCCCGCCGACGCGCTTGCGGCGACGGCGGGCGGCGTGACGGGTGTGCTCGGCTGCCATGCCGTGCGGACCAGGGGACCGGAGAGCCACGTCTACGTCGATCTGCACGTCCAGGTCGCTCCCGGCACGACCATTGAGCGCGGTCACGCGATCGCGCACGAGGTCGAGGACTCGCTGCGCGGCGCCTACGGCCAGATCACCGACGTCGTCGTGCATCTCGAGCCGGCGAGCCCGCCGCCGACCGGCTCGCCGGACGGTCGCTGAGGTCACTACGCGCAGTACACGCGCACCGTGTCGCCGTTCTTGGCGTCCACGTTGACCTCCATGTCGCGCAGACCCCCGATGAGCTCGTCGATGTCCTCGGGCTTGAAGTTGTTGAAGTCGACGGACATGCCGTGCTCGGCCATCGTGTCGTTGAT
>JAPLCL010000059.1 GCA_026392265.1 Actinomycetota bacterium | reverse complement strand
CACGTTCTCGATGGAACAGATGACGACCACGTTGTCGGCACTGTCCCGCATCACCTCGAGCTCGAACTCGTGCCAGCCGGCGACCGACTCCTCGAGCAGCACCTGCGAGATGGGGCTCAGGCGCAGGCCCTGCTCGACGATGCGCCGGAAGCTCGCCCGGTCCCGGGCGATGCCGCCGCCGGCGCCGCCCAGCGTGTAGGCCGGGCGCACGACGAGCGGGAGGCCGAGCTCTTGCGCCGCCAGCTCGGCCTGCTCCATGGACTCGGCCAGCATGCTGCGCGGCACGCGCAGGCCGATCTCCTCCATGGCAGTGCGGAATTCGAGGCGGTCCTCGGCGCGATGGATAGCCTTATCGTCGGCGCCGATCATCTCGACCTCCCAGAGGTCGAGCACGCCGGCGGCCTTGAGCTCCATGGCCAGGTTGAGCGCCGTCTGCCCGCCGAGCGTGGGCAGCAACGCGTCCGGGCGCTCGACCTCGATGATGCGTGTCAGCGTGGGCAGGTCGAGCGGCTCGATGTAGGTACGCGTCGCATACGCGGGGTCGGTCATGATCGTCGCCGGGTTACTGTTGACGAGCACGACCTCGTAGCCCTCATCGAGCAGCACCTTGCACGCCTGCGTGCCCGAGTAGTCGAACTCGCAGGCCTGCCCGATGACGATCGGCCCGGAGCCGATGATGAGGATCTTGTGGAGGTCGTCGCGGCGCGGCATCAGGCGCCTGCCTTCTTGAAGCGCGCGATCTCGTCGCGGAAACGGTCGAACAGGTGGAGCGAGTCGTGCGGTCCCGGCGACGACTCGGGGTGATACTGCACCGAAAAGGCGAAGCGCTCCGGCGCGGCCACCCCCTCCACCGTGCCGTCGTTGAGGTTCACATGCGTGATCTGGGCGCCGCCGACGGCCTCGTCCTTCACGGCGAAGCCGTGGTTCTGGGTGGTGATCTCGACGACCCCGGTGCGCAGGTCCTTGACCGGATGGTTGGCGCCGCGGTGCCCGAACTTGAGCTTGTACGTGGAGAAGCCGAGCGCCTGGGCGAGCAGCTGATGCCCGAGGCAGATGCCGAACACGGGCATCTTGCCGAGTAGCCGCTCGACGGCCTTGACGTTCTCGAGCGCTCGTCTGCGCCGGCACCACGGTGACGCGAAAGCCGCTTGTGGCGAGGTACCTGAGCATCGAGCGCTTGATGCCGTAGTCGTAGGCCACAACGTGGAGGTCGGGCGCTGGAGCCCCTGCGGGGGCCGGCGCCTCGTAGGCGGCTGCGCAGGTGACGATCTTGGCCAGATCGAGGCCGCCCATACTGGGAAGCCCTTGGGCGGCCTTGCGCAGATACTTCAGGTCGCTGGTCTCGGTGCTGACCACGGCCCTGAGCGCGCCCTGCTCGCGGATATGCCGCGTGAGGGCGCGCGTGTCGACGCCGCTCACGGAGAGCACGCCGTGCTCGGCGAGCCAGTCGAGCCAGGTGACGCGCGAGTCGCGATTGAAGCGATAGTTGGTGATCTCGCGGGCGATGACGGCCCGCGCGTGCGCCTTCTCCGACTCGTCACGCGCGGGGTCGGCGCCGTAGTTGCCGTTCATCGGGAACGTGTAGGTCACCAGCTGGCCGCAGTAGGACGGGTCGGTGGCGATCTCCTGGTAGCCGGCCATGCTCGTGTTGAAGACGAGCTCGCCGCCGACGGCGCCGTGCCCGGTGAGCGCCTCGCCGTGGAAGGCGGCGCCGTCTTCGAGGACGATGACGGCCGGGCTAGGCAAGGTCCTCCCAGGCCACGCGGCCGGCAGCCAGCGTGAGCTTGACCCTGGCCGTGAGCTCGTGGCCCAGCCAGGGGGAGTTGAACGAGCGCGACTGCAAGCTGCCGGCGTTGACCCTCCACTTCGCCCTTGGATCGACGACGCAGAGGTTGGCGGTGGCGCCGGGACTGATGCTGGGCGCCGGCAGGCCGGCGATGCGTGCCGGTGCCGTGCTCATGCGGGTGACGAGGGTCCCGAGGTCGATCGCCTTGCCCAAAACGAGCTCGCCGTACAGCACGCAGAAGGCCGTCTCCAAGCCGATGCACCCGAACGGCGCCGTCTCGAAGGGTACAGCCTTCTCCTCGGAGCCGTGCGGCGCGTGGTCGGTGGCAACGCAGTCCACGAGTCCGGACTTGAGTGCTTCGACCAGGGCCGCGCGGTCGCTCTCGGCGCGCAACGGCGGATTCATCTTGAGGTTGGGGTCCAGGGAGGCGACCGCCTCGTCGTTGAGCGTGAGGTGGTGAGGCGTGGCCTCGGCCGTGACCCGAACGCCGGCCGCCTTAGCTCGCGCAAGAGCCTCAAGCGAGGCGGCGGTACTGATGTGGCAGACGTGCACGCGAGCGTCTTCGCACGCTGCGATATCCAGGGTGCGGGAGACGTCCAGGCTCTCACAGAGCGAGGGGATACCGGTCAGCCCGAGCTGCGCAGATGTCGGACCCTCATGCATCTGGCCGCCCTCGAAGAGGGAGTCATCTTGGGCGTGGATTGCCACGAACCTTCCGCTCACCTTGGCGTAGTGAAGAGCGCGGCGCGTCAGAGCGGCGGTCGGCAGCGGGCGCCCGTCATCGCTGAATCCGATCGCGCCAGCCTCACCGAGCTCGCCCATTCCGGTGAGCTGTTCGCCAGCCAGTCCGCACGTGACGGCCGCAAAGAAGCCGATGGGGATCACAGCGTCCTTGCGTGCTTGCTCGACAAGTCCGCGCAGGAGTGGAACCGAGTCGGTGACAGGCGCGGTGTTCGCCATGCCGAACGCGGCGATGTAGCCGCCTGCCGCCGCAGCAGTCGAAGCGCTGGCAAGATCCTCCTCGTCCTCACGTCCAGGCGTGCGGAAGTGAGAGTGCAGGTCGACGAAACCCGGCAAGACCAGCATGCCGTCGGCGTCCACCACGCGCGTGCTCTTGCCGCGTGCGAGCCCCGCACCCACCTCCGCGACCTTGCCCCCACTCACTCGTACATCCAGTATGGCGTCCAGGCCGCTCTCGGGGTCGACGACACGGCCGCTGCAGACGAGCAGGTCGGCTGCGGGCAGCCGCTTGCACCAGGTGCGCTGCATCAGAGCACCGGCCGGCTCGCGAGACCCTCGCTGTACCAGACGATGGTCTGATACAGGATTGCCATGCGCAAGGCCGGACCACTGAAGATCTGGTGCGCGATCAGATATTCGGCGTCACCAGCCATGCCACACCCAGTACCATTGGACATCCCCATGTTCATCGCTGCTGGGTTCCCGCGGCTGCCAGCGGGATCACCGTCGTTGAGGACTGGTCAGGCCTTGCCGAGGACGAGGGCCAGCAGAGCCATACGAACGTACATGCCGTATTCCATCTGGCGGAAGTAGGCTGCCCGAGGGTCTTGGTCGCACTCAAGACTGATCTCCGTGAGGCGTGGCAGCGGGTGCATCACGATCATGTGCTCCTTGGCCGCAGCGAGCACATCGGGCGTGATGACGAAGGCATCCTTGACTCGGTCATACGCGGAGTCGTCTTCGAATCGCTCCCTCTGCACCCTCGTCACGTACAAGACATCGGTGTCAGCGATGATGTCATCAAGAGAGGTGTGCTCAGTCTGCGCCGCGCCGCCGTGGGCTATCTCGTCAATGATCTCACGTGGCATGCGAAGGCTTTCCGGTGATACGTAGTGGAGGTCAGTGTTGTCGAACTGACCAAGCAGACGCGCAAGCGAGTGGACCGTGCGGCCGTACTTCAGATCGCCCAGCATAGTGACCACGAGACTGTCGAGACGACCCAGCTCCTCATGTATGGTGAAGGTGTCGAGCAGAGCCTGCGTTGGATGCTCCCCTACGCCGTCGCCCGCGTTGATCACTGGCTTGTCGCAGTGCTTTGCTGCGAGCGCAGCAGAGCCGACTTCGGGATGTCGGAGGACGACCACGTCCGAATAGCACGCCAGTGTACGGACTGTATCGGGCAGACTTTCGCCCTTGGCGACGGACGAGTACCTGACCTCGCTGATGGGGATGACTGCTCCGCCGAGCCTCTGCATCGCAGCCATGAACGACGACGACGTGCGTGTCGAGGGCTCATAGAAGAGGTTGGCGAGGATCTTGCCTTTCAGGAGGTCAAAGGCGCCGACCCTCTCGACCATCGCGCGCATCTCGTGAGCCACTTCGAAAATGTGATCGAGGTCCATTCTGCTGAACTGCTTCACCGACAGGATGTCCTTGCCATACCATGGCGCGGTTTGTTGGTCGCCGAAAGGAAGGTGCGGATTCTTCGACGCGGTCGCCATTTATGCGCCTCCCGAATTCGTCATGACGTCATGAGCAAAGCGGCCACCGTGGCCTTCACAATCGTCGGGACCATTGCGCGGAAACGACGAGAGGGGCACCAGGATGGCCAGTCGAGTCTGAGCATGTACGCGAGAGAATCCCCCGAGAGAAGTCCTCCCTCGGATGATCACTCTTCCTCCGCTCGAACGAGTACGACCTCCTCGACGCCATCCGATTCTGGGAAGCGCACGCTGATGCGCTCGCGCTGCGCCGTGGGCACGTTCTTGCCGACGAAGTCGGGGCGGATGGGGAGCACGCGATGGCCGCGGTCGACCAGGACCGCCAGCTGCACTCCGGCCGGACGCCCTAGGTCGAAGATCGCGTCGATGGCGGCTCGGATCGTGCGCCCCGTGTACAACACGTCGTCCACCAGGACGATCGTCGCATTCTCGACGGTGAACGGGAGATCGGATCCCTTCACCGCCGGAGCCACCGCAATCGGCGCGACTCCCGTCGCGCTGCGCGGGCCGACGTCGTCGCGATAGAGCGTGATGTCGATACTGCCCAAGGTGTACATGCTGCCGCGGGCCGCGCAGACCAGCTGGTGCAGGCGCTCGCCGAGGAACGCCCCGCGGGTGTGGATGCCGACGATGGCAAGATCGTGAGCATCGGGGTTCTTCTCGATGATCTCGTGGGCGAGTCGCGTGATCGTCCGCGATATCTGCTCGGCCGTCATGATGACGACCTCATTGGCGGGTCTGGGTTCAAGCATAGAAAAGCGCCGCCGTGGCCTCGGTAGCGTACGGCAGCGCACCCCCCCTTTCCGTCTCTCCGGACGTGGTTAAAGGTCGGCGTAGTGTAGCAGCTACGTGAAGAGGCGGCAAGGGCACTGGGGAAGACCGAGCTGGTCTGGATGGCCCTGCTGCGAGGCTGTCACCGAGGCGCATCGTTGTGACGTGCGCAGGGGTCGCGAGAGGGGCGTCAGCCTCTACGACCCCCGTAGGTAGTTCATTGTCCGGGTGTGCTGCTCTTGCGTGATGCCCCCGGTCTCAAGGTAGTGGTCAAGAAGCTCGCCGATGGTAAACGCGGCTAGGCATTGATAGCCGCGACGGCGAAGTTCCTCGGAACCACCCTGCTCTCGATCTACGAGGACTACGACGCCCGCCACCGTGAGCCCGTTGTGCTCCAATGTCGAAATCGCCTGCAGCTTGCTGTCTGCATGGGTGATCAGATCATCGATGAGGACGACGCGCTGGCCTTTGTTGAATACGCCGTCGATATCCCCCATCGTCCCATGGGTCTTGCCTCCGATGCGAGGAGATATCATTGGGGCACGCGTCTTGTGGCTGAGAACGGCAACCACGGGGGTTGCTGCGGTCGGGACATCCACCAACAAGTCGAACTTGACCTCCTGCATCAAGTCCCCGTAGACCTCGCTTGCGGCATCAAGAACATCGGGAAACGAGCGCATAAGCCGCAAGTCAACGTAGATTGGTGAGAGTGGTGCCTGAGGCTGGGATTCGTGAAGCTTGAGCCGGAACTCGCCGAACTTGACGGCCCCAATCTCGAAAAGACTCGAAGCCAAGGCTTGGTAGGTCGGTTTCATGTTGGGGAGTTCACCTCCAGTGAACGGCTAATCTCCTCGGCGACAGAGCGGGCTGCGTCTGTCGACGTCCCGATCTCCGCCGGTGGTTGAGTGATCGGGCGGCCGATGACCACATACGAGGCACCGGCCGCGATTGCGTCGCCCGGCGTCATGGTTCGCTTCTGATCATCAGCGTCGGCCCAGGCCGGCCGCACCCCGGGAGTGACTACGACCATTGTGGGTGGAAGAACGCGGCGAATAGCCCTGACCTCTCTCGGCGAGGCAACGACACCGTCCAGCCCGGCGGATGCGGCCAGTTCGGCCAGCGCGACAACTTCCTCTTCAACGCCGCCAGATATGTGCAAATCACGATTCATGGTGCGTTCGTCGACGCTCGTCAATATCGTCACCGCCAAGACCAATGGCGCGTGAACCCGCGCTCGTGCAGCTTCGTCTCTTGCGGCCTCCGCCGCGCTTCTCATCATCGATCTTCCACCGAGAGCGTGGACGCTGAACATGGAGACGCCCAGGCGTGTCACAGCGCGTGACGCGTGCGCAACGGTCGTGGGTATGTCGTGGAACTTGCCATCCAGGAAGATGGGCAGTCCAAATGGGGTCATCTGCCTAACGACCTCCACGCCAGCGGACATCAGAAGCTCGAGACCGATCTTGAGAACGCCCACGTGAGAACGCAGGTCCGAGGCGATCTCGCACGCTTCTTCAGCAGTCGGCACATCCAACGCGACCACGATCCTCTGTTCCGCCCCATCTAGGTCCGCCAACTCCCTCTCCTCCCGTTTTCGGCCACCGCTGTCCAGCAGCTAGACCGGATCCTTCACGAACACCCCGGCAGCGCCGCCGATCAGGCTGATAAAGATCCTCCCGAGCAGGGATAATGCGAGTTGTCTAGGCGCGCAAACCCCGCTCAGGAGGATCACCGTGCAGGTGAACGCTACACCGTCTCTTTCGCACATGGAAGTCGTCTGCGACATGCCCGGCCTGACCTCGCGCGCCGGCAGCGCCCTGCTCACCGGTCTGGCCGACTCCATCGGCCTCATGGACGGCCTCGTCCGCGGCCTCTCCGTGCACTCCCGGGCCGTGCGTCACGAGCCCGGCCGCGTGGCCCGCGACCTCGCCGTGATGCTCGCCGACGGCGG
>JAPLCL010000009.1 GCA_026392265.1 Actinomycetota bacterium | reverse complement strand
AGCGGCGGGAGAGGGCGCGCTCGTGCGCCTCCTCCTCTCGCAGGAGCTGCTCGAACATGAGGCAGGCCTCGGGGTCGGCGCAGTGCTCGAGGCCGTCACGGTACTTCTGCTGGGCGGCGCGCTCGTCGGCGATCGCCGCTTCCAGGATCGTCAACAGCCCGTCGTCGCCGATGGGGCCGCCGTCGGCGGATCCGGCGCCATGCGGCTCGGAGAGTGGCTCGTCGGGCATGGTCAGCCTTTCTTGGTCATCTTCAGCGAGAAGCTGAGGGGGAAGTCGTCGTGGTGGCCCTTGACGCGCTGCAGGCCGTCCGCGTCCACCTCGAGGAAGGGGAACGGCAGGCCGACGATGGTGTGCGGGAACTCGTGCAGAAAGTCGAGACGCAGGCCGCTGCGCAGCAGTGGATCGATGATCTCGGCGAAGCCGTGGTTCCACTCGAAGGTGACGGTGTTCTTGGTGGTGGCCTCGGGGTCGGCGTAGTCGCCGGGCTCGTCGAAGCGTTGCGGCCGGCCGTACTGGAAGTAGGGGTAGCCGATGCGCAGCGACTCCGGCGACGCGTCGTCGGCGAGGAGAAAGGCATACGGGTGGAACTCCGCGATGTAGAAGGTCCCTCCGGGCTTGAGGAAGTGGGCGACCACCTGTGCCCAGCGCTCCAGGTCGCCGAGCCAGATGAGAGCTCCCCAAGAGGCGAAGACGACATCGAAGCTGCCCTGCAGCACGTCCGGCAGCGCGAGCACGTCGCTCTGTACGAAGGTGGCGCGCGCGGAGAGGCCGACGTCGTCGGCCAGCCCGCGCGCCGTGGCGATGCCCTCGCCCGAGAAGTCGACACCGGTGACCACGGCGCCGCGCCGCGCCCAGCTCAGCGTGTCGAGACCGAAGTGGCACTGCAGGTGTAGCAGCGTCGTGCCCTCGTGCACGGACGGCCCCAGCTCGCTGACCTCGATGTCGGAAAGCGAGCAGCGGCCCTGCTTGAAGCCCTCCACGTCGTACATCTGCGAGCTCACATGGAGGCCCACGGCCTCGTCCCAGCTCGCGAGGTTCGCCTTGAGGTAGTCGTCAAGCATCGCCGCCTCCAGTGTGAGGTCGCGAACCCGTCGCGGGCTTGGTCGCGCGGATGGAGTAGCTGAGCGGCAGGTCCTTGCGGAGGCCGCCCTCGTCGTCCGGCAGCCACCACCAGCGCGCCTCGTCCCGGACCATCCAGTCCCAGAAGGGCGCCGGGGAGGTGGGAAACTCGTGGAGATGCTCCACGCGCAGGCCGGCGCCGCTGAGGGCGCCGAGGATCTCGGCGAAGCTGTGCGACCAGCCCCAGGCGACGAGGCCGCTCGTGTCGGCGCCCCTGTCGGCGTAGCTGCCCTCGACCGGCTCGACGTCCGGACGGTCGGGCGCCGGCAGCAGCCGGTAGCCGACGCGCACGTCGTGTTCGCCGGGGACTTCGTCGAGACCCTGAGCGAACGGATGGATCTCGGCCAGGTAGAACGTCCCCCCGGGGGCGAGATGGCGGGCGACGATGCCGGCCCAGCGCTCGAGATCGGGCAGCCACTCGAGGGCGCCCCAACTGACGAAGACGATGTCGAAGAGGCGGCTGCCGAGATGGGCATCCGCGTCGTAGAGGTCGGCGCAGACGAACTCGGCGCGGCGGGACAGGCCGACGTCGTCGGCCAGCCTCCGCGCCAGCTCGATGGCTTCGTCGGAGAGGTCGAGGCCGACCACGTCGGCGCCGAGGCGCGCCCAGCTGAGGGTGTCCATGCCGAAGTGGCACTGCAGGTGCAGCAGCGTCGTGCCCGCGTGGACGAATGCGCCGAGCTCTTCCAGCTCGAGCGGCCACAGCGACGTGGCGCCGGCCTTGAAGCCCTCGACGTCGTAGAACGCGCTCTTCGCGTGGACCTTGGTCCACGCGTTCCACAGTCGCAGGTTGGCCGCGCGGGCCTCGGCGGGGAGGGGATCCGTCACGCGTCGTCGACCCTGTACGCCACGGTGCGGATCAGGCCGATGGTCTCGCCGTTCTCGCCGGCCGTGGTCGTGTCGCTGACCGAATACACCTTGGCAGCGTTCTCTTCGTTCAAGAAGGCGCTCACGTTCTCGTCGAGCTCCTCGAGCTCGCGCTGGGTGGCGAAGATCTTGATGGGCGTGGTAAAGGTCTTGACCTTGATCATGACGCTCCCTTCGGCGGTATCTGCCAGCCGGCGGCCGCAGCCCGCATGGGGCCGACGCGCCGGTGCTTGCTGCATTCCCGCGGGCGCGGGGTTCTGTAACGCGCGCCGCGCGGGCCCGGTTGGCCACGTCGGCGAAACGATTAGGTGCATTTCCACACTCGCTAGCCTGTGCAGGGCACGCGCGGTGCGATAGAGTGACTGCCGTGGAGACCGCCTACGACAAAGATGGGATCTATCTGGGCAAGCTCGCCGACGTCTTCGGCGACCCCACCCGTCGCGGCATCTACCGGCATCTCCGAGGTACGTCTGAGCCGCTGTCGGCGAGCGAGGTCGCCGCGGTGTTCGGCGTGCATCGCACTGTCGCCCGCGCTCACCTCGAGAAGCTGGCGGCCCTCGGTCTGGTGGAGTCCGGCACGCGCCGCCGCGCCGGTGGCGGCAGGCCGGCCAAGACCTACGTGCTCACCGGTAAGCGGCTCGAGGTCATGCTTCCGCCGCGCCATTACGAACGGCTGTCGCGGTTCCTGCTGCGCCTGATCGACAGCACGATCGAGCCGCAGGTCGCCGGCGAGGTGGCCTTCGCCCTGGGCCGCGAGTTCGGCGCCGAGACCGCCGCCGACATAGTCGGCGCCGACGTGCAGCCGCCGGTCAAGCTGGCCCCGCGCGCGGTCGTCGCCTGGATGGACGAGGCCGGCTACAACGTCAGCCTCGACGACGGCGCTCGGGGCGTCGTGACCGTCGAGGTCCACAACTGCGTCTACAGCGAACTGGCCGAGGAATACCCCGACATCGTGTGCCCCTTCGACCGCGGCACAGTGTGCGGCATGCTTGGCGTCGAGCCGTCGGCACACACCCAGACGCACTCCATGAGCGCCGGCGACGCCTACTGCCGGCACGAGTTTCGGCTGTAGCCGGCCGGCCGGCGCAGCCTCGCCGGCCCTTCTTCCCGTCGTTTCGCAGGCCTCCGTCTTCCTCAGTTCCTCGGCGCCTCTCGCCCCGTGAACTCGTCCATCGCCACGGTGATCCCGAAGAAGTCGGAGAGTCCGTCGAAGGCCCACACGGGGAGCATGCGCATGAGCGGCAGGGTGCGCACCATCCAGGGCATGTCGACCTGCGGGGTGTCGTGCTGGATAGCCCGCACGATGCGCTCGGTGACGTCGCCCTCCTTGAGGATAGGGAGGAGCAAGGGGAAGCGCGTCTTCACGCCGGCGAACATGCCGGTGTCGATGTAGAAGGGCCGCACGACGGTGGTCTTGACGCCCGGGGCGCTGCGCTTCAGCTCCATACGCAGCGCCTCGTTGAAGCCCACGGCGGCGAACTTGCTGGCTGCGTAGTCGGTCTCGCGCGGGGAGCCGATGAGGCCCGCCGCCGAGGCCACCGTGACGATATGCCCGCTGCCGCGCGCGACCATGCCGGGCAGAAAGGCCTTGGTCGTCCAGTACAGGGCCAGCGTGTTGACTCGGAAGGTGCGCTCGATGTGCTCGTCGGAAAGCTCGAGTAGCGGCTTGCCGCTGACGACCCCGGCGTTGTTCACGAGGATATCGACGGGTCCTTGCGCGGCGAGGACCTCGGCGGCGCAGGCGGCGACTCGCTCGCGGTGGCCGACGTCGCAGGCGAAGGCGCGCACCGGGCCGGGGCCGAGGGCCGCCGCCTCGGCGGCGGTCGCTTCGGCGCCGGCCTCGTCGAGATCCAGGATGGTCACGGCGGCGCCTATCTCGGCGCATCTCAGCACGAGGAGCCGGCCGATGCCCGAGGCGCCGCCGGTGATGAGCACGTGCTTGTTGTTGATCGTCGTCACGGGGTCCCTCCGTGCGTGGTCATTTGATGAGTGGCGAGGCGTACTTGAGCAGCTTCATAGCGGCGCTCATGACCGTGGCGTACTGCTGGTGGTTCAGGAAGGGCGGCGTGTCGATGGCCAGGAGGCGTTCCACAGCGACGGTCTGCGCCTCTGTGAACTTGGCGATGCCTTGGCTGCCGTGGCGCCGCCCGAGGCCCGACTCCTTGAAGCCGCCCATCGGGCCGGCCGAGGCCCAGGCGGCCGAGTAGGCCTCGTTGATGTTGACGGTGCCTGTCTGCACGCGCGTGGCCAGCTCTCGGCCGAAGCGCGTGTCGCGCGTCCAGATGCTCGCGTTGAGGCCGTAGCTCGAGTCGTTGGCGCGCTCGACCATCTCCTGCACCGAGTCGCAACGGTAGACGGCCGCGACGGGGCCGAAGGTCTCGGCGCGGCACAGGTCCATCTCGTCGCTGACCCCAGCCAGCAGCGTGGGCTCGAAGAAGGATGGGCCGAGGTCGGGGCGGGCTCTACCGCCCGCCAGCACCTCGGCGCCCTTGCCGACGGCGTCGGCGACGTGGCCCGCGACCTTGGCGAGCTGGTCGGCGCCGATCAGCGAGCCCATGTCCTCGAGGAAGGTGAGGCTCGCGCCCAGCCGCACGGCGCGCAGCGACTCCGCCAGCCGCGCCGCGAACACGTCGTACACTGCGGCGTGCACGTACACGCGCTCGATGCTGATGCAGAGCTGCCCGCTGTTG
>JAPLCL010000179.1 GCA_026392265.1 Actinomycetota bacterium | reverse complement strand
CGCCTACGCCGACAAATGGGCGCTGGGCACGAACCCGCGCTACTGGTCGTCGCCCGACAACGACTGCGCCAACTTCGTTTCGCAGTGTCTGGCCGCCGGGGGGTTGCGCCCGCTCAGCGACCCCGGCCTCGAGTGGCACGAGAACGGCATGGACTTTCCGACAGTCGCCTGGGTCAACTGCGGCGAGCAGCTGCGCGCTCTGTCGAGTCGCGCCGCGTCGCACACGAGGTCCATCGCCCGCAGCACGGCCACCCGGCCCCGCGCGTGGGCCGCCGGCGACGTTGTCTATCTTGGCAACACCGTCGACGGCAAGACCGAGTGGCAGCACGTGATCATCTGCGTCGGCAAGAAGGGCGGCGAGTGGGTCTACGACAGTCACACCACGGCGTACCTGCGACAGCCGCTCGAGGTGTGGTACCCGGAGCACTTCTCGCTGATCCGCTACTGCCACATCGCCGACGCCGTGAGCTACGCGGGTGGCAAATGACGGAGGGCGGGGAGTTTTTCGGCTCCCCGCCCTCCGTGCGTGCGGTCTGCGTCTTGAAGCGCGCCGCTACCCCAGCATCTTGCGCAGCTCGGCGGCGTAGGCGCGGTCCTGCTGGGCGCTCTTCTCGAAGGCGCGAGCCTTGCCGGCAAGCATCTTCTCGCACTGCGTGAGGAAATCCTCGTGGTAACGCGCCGTGTCTTCCTCGGCTTGGACAAGCTGATCGATCGCGGCCGGCCAGCTCGTGACCGGCTCTGCGTCGAGCGTGCCGAGGTAGTCCTTGACGTGGAGTGCGCGGATCGGCTCGAGGACGCCGTCGCTCACCTCCTGCCTGGCCACCGTGAGCTTCTGGACGCGGTCGTCGTGCGTGCAGACGATCTCCTCGAGCTTCTCGCGCCAGGCCTGGTCGGGGGCGAGCACGCCGGCCGCCGCGGCGAAATCGGCGCAGGCCTGCTCCGCCTCGAGGGCGAAGCGGAAGGCCGACCCGTACGCGACGATCTCAGGGAATTGGTGAGCCACTGCGTCTCCTTTGCTCAAGTGCCAAGGGCGTTCTACCCGCGCTCGGCGGGGCCGAAGCGCGAACGGGGGAGGAGGGCAGGCTTGCCTGCCCTCCTCCCCCGAGAGTGGCGGTTGACTGAGGAACGGTCAGTTGTACTTCACTCGCGGGTCGAGCCACGTGTAGGCGAGGTCGACGACGAAGTTGCTGACGGTCACCAGCAGGGCCGCGAACAGCACCGTCCCCATGATGAGCGGCAGGTCCTGCGTCTGGATGGCGTTCCACGCCTGCCAGCCGATACCGGGGATACCGAACACCACTTCGATGACCAGGACGCCGCCGAGGAACCAGCCGACGTCCATGCCGAGCAGGGTGACGATGGGGCTCCAGGCGTTGCGCATGATGTGGCGCCACACCACGGTGCGCTCGGGCAGGCCCTTGGCGCGCGCCGCCTTGACGTAGTCGGCGCCGAGGATGTCGAGCATGCTGCTGCGCAGCAGGCGCGAGTACCAGGCGGCGCCGCCGAGTCCGACGGCGAGGCCGGGCAGGATGCCGTAGATCGGGTGGGCCCAGCCCTCGTACCCGCCGAGCGGGAAGATCTGCACTTTGTAGGCGAGGAAGTACATGAGCATCATGCCGAGGACGAAGCCCGGGATGCTCAGAAACACGAGGCTGAAGACCGTGAACGTGCGGTCGCGGATGCTGTACTGGCGCAGGGCGCTGATCATGCCGATCGGGATGCCGATGAGCAGCTCGAAGAAGATACCGAACATCGCCACCATGACGGTCGCTGGGAAGCGTTGCAGGATGGCCGTGGTCACCGGCAGCTGGGTCTCGTAGCTGTAGCCCATGCTGCCGTGCACGAGATGCCACAGGTACAGCCCGTATTGCTTCCACAGCGGTTCGTTGAGGCCCAGGGAGGTGCGGATGCGCTCCAGCACCTCCGGCGTGGCGTGCGTACCGGCGATGCTCTTGGCGGGGTCGCCGGGCACGGCGAAGGCGAGCAGGAAGGTGATGATGCTCACGAAGAAGAGCACCACCACCATCCACAGCAGTCTGCGGACGACGTACTTACCCATCGCCTTTCCTGCTCGCCGTGTACCGTACCCTCGTCATCGGGTCACGTACCGTCCAGCTTCCACATCCACTGGAACTGCAGGCTCCAGACGGGGTGGTAGTAGTAGCCGCCGACGTTCTTGCCGAACATCCCGTTCCAGACGGGCTGGTACAGGATGGCTGAAGGCGCGTCGCCCATGATGATGTCCTGCATTTGCACGAACATGGCGATGCGCTTCGCGGGATCGAGCTCGCTGCTTGACGCCGCATAGAGCTTGTCGACCTCGGCGTTCTGATAGAAGTTCGCATTGGCTCCGCCCTCGATGGGATGCGTGTAGAGCGGGCCGATGAAGTCGCTCGGATCCGGGAAGTCCTGGTACCAGTCGGTCAGGCCGATGGCGGCGTGCGACTGCGGCAGGCTGATGAAGTCCCAGTACGTCGCCTTGTCCATGAGCTTGATGCTGGCGTCGATGCCGACGGCGGCGAGGTCGTTCTGCACCGCCTGTGCCAGCTTGGGGAACGGCTCCACGTTGTGGCCGACGAACGTCACCTTGAAGCCGTCCGGGAACCCTGCCTCGGTGAGGAGCTGCTTCGCCTTCTCCGGGTCATAGGTGTAGAACTGCTGGTCGGGTTGATTGCCGGGCATGCCCTCCGGATAGATCTGGTTGAGGGCCTTCGCCTGGCCGGCGAGCAGCTTCTGGATGCGAGCGGTGTCGATGGCGTAGTTGACGGCCTGCCGCACCTTGACGTCGGTGAACGGCTTCTCGTTGACGTTCATGAAGACGTAGTACGTGGCGATCTCGGAGGCGTCGTACACGTACTTGCCCCACGTCGGATCCTGCTTGGTGCGCAGGTAGTCGGCGGACGGGATGCCGTCGCCGAGCACGTCGACTTCACCGCGCTCGAGGCGTAGCAGGGCGGTGCTAGGGTTGGTGGTCAGGTCGAAGTTGATCCCGTCGAGGTAGGGCTTCCCGGTGTCCCAGTAGTTGGGGTTCTTGGTGGCGACGATCTTCTGGCCCGGTGCCCAGCTGTCGATCACGAATGGGCCGGTGCCGAGGGGCTTGCGCTTGATATCTTTGCCGACCTTGTCGACCCATTCTTTGGGCAGCACCGAGGTGAACGGCATGGTCATCGCCATGAGGAACGAGCCGTCCGGCTTCTCCAGCGTGATCTCGATGGTGGAGGCATCGACCACCTTGTAGCCCGTGATCTCCTTGGCCTTACCGTCGATGAAGTCCTGCGCGCCGACGACGCCGGTGTAGAAGAAGGTCGCCGGCGCCAGCGGCTCGACCATCATGCGCTCGAAGCTGTACTTGAAGTCCTGAGCCGTGACCACGCGGTCCACAGGCGGCGCGAACTTCACGCCCGGGCGCAGCTTGAACGTGTAGACCTTGCCGTCGGCCGAGATGCCGCCGTTCGCCGCGCTCGGCACCTCGGTGGCCAGGCACGGGATGAGCGCGGTGCCGGGCTCGCCGGGCTTGCCTTCGTAGCTCAGGAAGGTCTCGTAGGTGAGGCGCTCGATGCTCCAGGAGGTGACCTCCCAGGCAATCGCCGGGTCGAGCTCGGTCGGCTCGCCCTGATAGGTGACGTTGAGCGTGCCGCCCTGGACCGGCGCCGCGTTGGCGTCGCTGCCTCCCGTCGAGGCGGTCTGGTTCGAGTCCGAGCCGCCGCAGGCGGCGAGGCCCAGGACGAGGGCGGCCAGCAGCAACAGCGCCAGCACCCCCACTGCGGATCTGCGTCCCTTCATGTCCCCTTCTCCTTTCCTGCCCCCACGGCAGGGTCATGTGCGGCGGCGGGCGGCCCTGCGGCCGCCCGCCGCCATTCCCCCTACTTCTTCCAGTACTGCGTCGGGTCGATCTGGTACACCGGGTGCAAGAAGAAACCGCCGGTGTTCTTGGAGCACATCGTGGTCTGGATGGGCTGGTAGCACGGCACGTACGGTGCCTGATCGCTGATCAACTGCTGCATCTCGGAGAACTTGGCGATGCGCGCGGCTGGGTCGGTCATCGCCTGCGCCTCGGTGAACATGGTCTCGAGCTCGGGGCTCCACCAGAAGCTCGAGTTCATGCCGCCCGGCACGGCGCTCGCCTTGCTGAACAGCGGCCCGATCCAGTCGCTGGGATCGGGGAAGTCCATCCACCAGCCGAAGCTACCGGCGGTGAGCGTCTTGGGCGTGCTCTGCTGGTTGTAGTAGGTGTTGTTGCTCATCGTCTTGAGGTTGGCTTTCACGCCTACGGCTGCGAGGTCGGCCTGCACCGACTGCCAGAGCTTGGGGTTCGGATCGACGTTGTCGGTGTAGAGCATCGTCTCGAACCCGTCGGGGTAGCCGGCGTCGGCCAGCAGCTGCTTCGCCTTGGCGGGGTCGTAGCCGTAGAAGACTTTGCCCTCTTCGTGGCCGGGCATGCCCTTGGGGTAGAACTGCCACAGCGACATGGCCTGGCCGGCCTGTAGCTTGACGAGCTTGTCGCGGTTGATGGCCCAGCTGAGCGCTTGGCGTACCTTGACGTCGTCGAACGGCTTCATCTGCACGTTC
>JAPLCL010000121.1 GCA_026392265.1 Actinomycetota bacterium | reverse complement strand
CTGGGGCACGCCCACGGCGGCGCAAAGGCGCCGCCGGTTCTCCAGCACATCTGTCGGCTCGTCGCCGACGGAGAGGCCGAGGTTCAGCGACGCGAACGGCGCCGCCGAGACGCCGCCTTCCCTCGTCGGGAAGGCGGCGGCCACCCCGGCGCCCTCCCACTGCAGCCAGTGGAGGCCGTCGGCCGCGCGCCACTCCAGGGCGAACCTCTCGTTCATCCGCTCACCCTCCGGGAAGAAGCCTGAAGGACCACTCGAGCACCACCCCGATGGTGTCGTTGAATACGGCGGGGAAGGCGATCATCACGACGAAGAGCCCCATGAAGACGAGATTCCCGTAGCGGTCGTAGGTGACCCAGCGCGCGTACGCCTCGCGCGGCAGGAACCCGCCGAGAACGCGAGATCCGTCCAGCGGCGGGATCGGGATCAGGTTGATCGTCCCGAGGATGACGTTGAGGGCGAAGAGGATGTACAAGGTCTGCGCCAGCCACATGCTCCAGCTGTACGTCAGCCAGATCAGTCCCGCGGCGATGAGGGCGAGCAGGTAGTTGGTGAGCGGGCCGGCGGCGCCCACCAGCATCATCCCGCGCTGCGGGTCCTTGAAGTGCCGCGGGCTGATCGGCACCGGCTTGGCCCAACCGAAGAAGAAGCTGCCTTGAGAGCCGAGAAAGGTGACCGCCAGCATCACCGTCCCCCACGTGTCCAGATGCTTGAGCGGGTTGAGCGTCAGGCGGCCGTGCGCCTTGGCCGTGGGGTCGCCGAGCTTCTCGGCCACCCAGCCGTGGGCCAGCTCGTGCAGCACGAGGCTGACGAGCAGGAGCGGCGAGATGATCAGGAACTGGACGAAGAGGCTATTGTCGGTCACCGGCGCAGCCTCGTCGCGGCGGCGATCTCCTCGTCGCGGCTCCGCACGACGCCGTTCAGCTTCAGGTGAAGGACGCTGCGCAGCACGTCGCCCATCTCCGGGGAGGCGTCGAAGCCGAGCTCCAGCAAGTCCGCGCCACCGATGCCAAGCTTGATATGGCGCGTGACGTCGAGGAAACGGCCGAGGCGCTCGGCGGCGATGCCCGTCTCGTCGAGGGCCATGGCCACGAGGAAGGCCTCCAGCGGCTCGCCGCGGGCGAACTCGTACAGGTCCGCCTCGCTGGGGCCTCTTCCGACCCGGCCCACGAGGCGTCGGCCCACGACCAGCGCGCGTTCGAGCACTTCGGCGTCGTGCCGGCGAATGCGCATGCGCTCCGCCCAGATGGCGATCTCCTCGGGCTCGAGGTCGCGGAGCATCCAGACCAGCCGCAGGCGCCAGCGCGGGATCTCGCCCTCAAGGCGGTGCGCGGCACGCGTGCGGTCGCCACGCTTGACGAGTCCGCGCGTGGTGGCGCCGGCGCGCAGGCGGCTGTGGATAGACGGGGTCAGGCCGAGCTCGGTCATGCGTCGCAGCGAAAAGTCGATCTTCTCTTCTTCGAGCAGCGCGACGAGCTCGTCCCTGAGACGTGCCGAGGAGAGATCGCCGACGAGGTCCATGGCGCAGCAGGCGCGCGCCAGATTGAGGGTGTGCTCGTCCATGCGCAGCCCGTAGCGGTTCTCGTAGCGGATGGCGCGGAGCACGCGCGTGGGATCCTCGATGAAGCTCAGGTTGTGGAGCACGACGATGCGCCGCGCGGCGAGATCGATCATGCCGCCGAAGTAGTCGAGGAGGTCGCCGTAGGTCTCGGGCTTCAGCGAGACCGCCATCGCGTTGATCGTGAAATCGCGCCGCGCCAGATCGCTGCGGATGCCCGCATGCTCCACCTTCGGCAGTGCCGCGGGATAGGCGTACGACTCCGATCGCGTGGAAGCCACGTCGACGCGCTGGCGAGCGCCCGTCGCGTCGTGGGCCACGACGACGGCCGTGCCGAACTTCTCGTGCGGGCGCACGTGGCCCTTGAGACGCAGGGCAAGGTCGCCGGCGAACGCGATACCGTCTCCCTCGACGGCGATGTCGACGTCGACGTTGACGCCCGGCTCGCCGAGGAGCAGATCGCGGACGGCGCCGCCGACGAGGTAGACGCCGCGGACGCCGGCAGCCACGGCCTGGATCTGGCGCAGCAGCGCGTCCAAACCGAGTTCTCCGAGAGGTCCGGCGAGGTTGGCCACCACAGGCACCGGCGGCTCGGGCGCCCCGACGTCCCCGGCCACCGCGCGGCGTGTCGCTGCCCCGAGCAGGTCGTCCACGGCGATCTCAGCGGCAGAGGCGTCGCGCACCACAGGCGCCCAGCCGATCTCTTCCTGGGCGATGCGGGTCGCGGCGTGCTCGAGTGTCGCATCCGCCGCGATGACCGCCACGCGCGAGGTCATGACGGCTTTGACCGGCGCGTGGCCGAGGCCGTGCGTGGCGGCGCGTTCCAGGTCGGCGAGCGCGACTTTGCCGACGAGCCGGCCGGCGTCCGTGACGACCACACCGCCGAGCCCCTCGCGACGACACTGCAGCGCCGCCTCGTCGATGCTGGTCGACAGCTCGACCGGGGGCGGCAGCGGCACGAGCACGTCACGTACCGTGCGAACCGGGAGGAGGGCGGCCGGCACTGCCGCGGCCACGGCCGCCGCGACTTCTTCCAAGGGCCGGTCCTTGACGACCGCCGAGGCGGCGGCAGGATGGCCACCGCCGCCGACTACAGCCAGCGCCTTGGACACGTCCAGGCGACCGCCGCGGCTGCGCGCCGTGACGAACACACGGTTCTCCATGGCGACGAGGAGGAAGTAGGCGTCGCAGCCGGTGAGGTCCATGACGCGGTGCGCCACAACGCTCACACCTTCCACGTACAAATCCTGGTGCAGGGCCGAGAGGAGCACCGTCGCGGCCGCGACGGGGAGCTCCTCGGCCGTGTCGAGCGCCGCCGCCAGGGTGCGGCGCTGGCCGCTGGTGAGCGCGTTGGCCAGCCACTTCTCAAGCAGCGCCGTATCGGCGCCGCGGAGCATGCAGAGCGCGAGGGCTTCGGCGTCGGCCGGGGTCGTGGTCGAGAAGGTCAGAGAGCCCGTGTCCTCGTGGATCCCCAGGGCGAACACGGTCGCCTCGAACGGCGTGATCGGGATGCCGCGTTCGGCGACGATGCGCACGAGCAGCGTCACCAGCGAGCCGTCCGAGGACGTCACGAGGTTGTCGGGCGGGATGAAGGCCGGCAGGTCGCCTTTGTGGGTGTGATGGTCGAACGCCACGATCTGGACGCCCTCTCGCCCGCAGAGATCGCCGAGGTCACCCAGACGGTTCGCATGCACGGTGTCGACGAGGATCAGCCGGCGTACGCTGTCGCGCTCGACGTCGCCGGGATCGACCACGGGGATGAGGTCCGCGTACAGCGCCTGGAACTCGCGCACGTTGCGGTTCACGGCGCCGCCGAGGCAAATGGTCGCCTCCGGGTAGAGCTTGTGCGCCGCGACCATCGCCGCGAAGGCGTCGAAGTCGGTGTTGGTGTGGGTGGCGATGAGTTCGAGGGCGCGCATGACTGAAGTATACGGGAGGGCGAGCGCCCGGCCCGTCAGGCCTTGAGCAGCCAGGCGAGCTCGTGGCCGAAGGCGCCGTCGACGGCCGCGCCCAGCGGCGCGTTGACGGGGTCGCTGAGGTCGGGGTCGGCGTGAATGATCTCGGCGGCGAGCTCGCGGGCGCGCAGCAGCGCCCCGCGGTCGCGCGCCAGGCGGGCGAGCTTGAGGTCCGGCACGCCCGCCTGACGGGTCCCGAGCA
>JAPLCL010000259.1 GCA_026392265.1 Actinomycetota bacterium | reverse complement strand
CAGCGACCTGGACGAGTACCAGAAGGAAGAGCGTGAGCGCGAGGCGCATCTCGCCGACGGCGGAACGCTTTCGCCGGCGCTGCTCAAGGAGCTGGCGGACGCCGCCATGAACGACCTCTTCGAGACGATCATCGACAAGGTGCCGGCGCCGCGCGTCGATCCGGAGGCGCCGTTCCTCATGCAGGTCAGCACGCTGGCCTGGAGCGACTACATCGGCCGTATCGGCTGCGGGCGCGTGCTCGCCGGCGGCCTCAAGATCGGCGACGAGCTGCAGCGCATCACGACGCGGCACCTCGAGATCGGCGATCCGGACGCCGGCTGGGAGCTCACCGGAACGTCGCCCGCTCGCGTGACGCACCTCTGGGTCACGCGCGGCCTCGAGAACCGCGAGGTCGACGAGGCCGCCGCCGGCGACATCGTCTGGCTCGCGGGCCCCGACGAGATCAGCCTCGGCGACACGCTGGCCGCGCCGGAGCTCGAGGCGGCCGGCGCAGCCCTGCCGCCGCTCGAGATCGAAGAGCCGACGGTGAGCATGTTCTTCCTCGTCAACAACGGCCCCTTCGCAGGCCAGGACGGGCGCGCCGCCACGCTGCGTCAGATCAAGGACCGTCTGGAGCGCGAGCTGCGCGTCAACGTCGCGCTCCGTGTCGAGGACCTCGGTCGCCCGGATGGCGTCAAGGTGAGCGGCCGCGGCGAGCTGCACCTCGCGATCCTCATCGAGGAGATGCGCCGCGAGGGCATGGAGCTCTGCGTGTCCAAGCCCGAGGTCATCACCCATCGCGACTCGAAGGGCAAGCTCCTCGAGCCGATGGAGCAGGTGATCATCGACGTGCCCGAGGAGTACCAGGGCGCGATCATCCAGGAGCTCAGCCTGCGCAAGGGCGAGCTGGTGGCCGTGGAAGCGACCGGCACCGGCCTCGTGCGCCTCGAATTCACGATCTCGACGCGCGGCCTCATCGGCTACCGCAACGACTTCCTCACCGAGACGCGCGGCCTCGGCGTGATGAGCTCGCGGTTCACGGGCTACGGCCCGTGGAAGGGCGATCTGCCCGGCCGCGAGCGCGGCTCGCTGGTCAGCCAGACCGGTGGCGAAGCGGCCGGCTACTCGCTCGAGAACCTGCAGAACCGCGCCGTGCTGTTCGTCGGCAACATGACGCCGGTCTACGAAGGGATGATCGTCGGCGAGAACTCGCGCGCCGACGACATGCTCTGCAACCCCACCAAGCGCAAGCAGCTCGGCAACTACCGGCAGTCGACCAAAGATATAGACACCGGCCTCAAGGTGCCGCGCGCGATCACCCTCGAGAGCGCGCTGGAGTGGATCGCCGACGACGAGCTCGTCGAGGTCACGCCCAAGATCGTGCGCGTGCGCAAGCACATACTCAGCACCGAGCTGCGCAAGAAGTTCGAGAAGCACGGGGCAGCCGAGGCCTGACGCGCGGCGCCTCGAACGTCCGCCCGCGCGGCGCGCCTGCGGCGGCCGCGGGTACATCGTCTGTTTGGCCCGGATCCGTTGGCGATACATCCAACGGTACAAGCAACGGTACTCTTGATGGCTTGGACCGTGCGCGACTACCCTGGCACGCCAAACGTCAGGCTTCTCGTCAGGTGACCTGGCCGCATCCGCCCCGACGGAATGATCCGCTGCCGCGTCAGCCGAGGCCGTCCAGCACCAGGTCGACGTCGTCGGGCGTGGTAAGCGGGTTGATGAAGCAGAAGCGCAGCATGGTCTCGCCGAGATGCTTCGTCGGCATCACCATCGCTAGGCCGCTGCGCAGGGCGTCTCGGCACCACGCCTCGTAGTCCTTACTCTTCCAGCCGAGCCGGCGCACGAGTATCACGGTCAGCGCCGGCTCGAGCGCCAGTTCGAGATCGGGGCTCGCCAGGATCCGCGCGGCGGCGTACTCGGCGATGTCGAGGCAGTGGTCCACCGCTTCGGTGTACGCCGCCGTGCCGTACGCCAGGACCGACGCCCACAGGGGCAGGCCTCGAGGGCGCCGCGTGAGGTGGATGGCGAGGTCCGACGGGTTGCCGACGGCACCATCGCTGATGGCATCGAGGTAGTCGGCCTCCTGGGTGAGTGCCTGCCGCGCGCGTGCGCCGTCGCGGTAGACCACGGCGGCACAATCGAAGGGCGCGTACAACCACTTGTGCGGGTTGACGATGAACGAGTCGGCGCGCTCGATGCCGTCGAAAAGTGGCCGCGTGCGCGGCGACAGCAGCGCCGCGCCGCCGTAGGCGCCGTCGACGTGCAACCAGATGCCGCGCGCGGCGCAGACCTCGGCGACGCCGGCGAGGTCGTCCACGGCGCCGTTGTTCGTCGCGCCGGCCGTGGCCACGACGGCGACCACGTCTTCCGGGTCGCGGTCTCGGAGGGCCGTGGCGAGCGTGGCGCCGCTGAGGCGCCCATGGTCGTCCGCTGGTGGCGCGGCGCAGAGGTCGCAGCCCATGATCCGCGCCGCCGCGGCCATCGACGAGTGCGCCGAGGCCCCGGCGACGATGACCTGGCGCCGCGCTGCCGCGTACCGCTCACCGCGGGCCGCGACGAGGGCGCTCAGTGTGGCGATGGAGCCGCCGCTCACGAAGGTGCCTTGCGCCGAGGCCGGGAAGCCGGCAGCATCGGCGAGCCAGCGAAGCGCGGCATCCTCGGCGTCGACTGCCGCGCCCGCCTCGATACGGCTACCGCCGAAGATCATCGCGGGTGAGAGGGCCATATCGGCGATCGCGGCTACCACTGTCGGCGCCCCAGGGATGAAGGCCAGGAAGCGGGGGTGGTCCGGAGGGATCGCCGTCGGGAAGACGACGTCCACCAGCAGTCGCAGGGCGGCTTCGGCGCCGATTCCTCGGGCAGTCAGCGCGGGCAGCGTCTCGGCTGTCGTCGCCGGCGGCAGGACCGCCCGTCGGTCGGCGAGCCGCGTGAGCGCCCACTCGATCATCTCGCGGGCCGCCGCGGCATCGCCGGGGGTAAGTTCGTGCATGGGCATGGCCCTAATCCTATCGCGCGGGCGCGACCGGAGGCGGCTCCGGTCGGCGTCGGCACGAGCGCTTCGCGCCGCCGCGCTCGGCGGCCGCGCCGTGGCACGGCCCGGTTTCGTCACCGACAACGGCAACGTCATGCTCGTTGTCCTGGGGCTCGATCTGTCAGACCCGCAGGATCTCGAGCTCGAGCTCGACGTCATCCCCGGCGTCGTGGAGTCCGGCCTGTTCGCGCGCCGCCGTGCCGATGTGGTGTTGGTGGGGACGGCGGCCGGGGTGCGACGGCTCAGCGGTCCTCGAACACCATAATGCTGCCGGAGTAGCAGCACACCCAGACGCTCTTGGACGGCGCGTCGTAGGTGATGCCGATGGGCGCCGCGTTGGTGTTCACCACCTGGATGATCTTCATGTCGCTGGTGCGCACCTTGCTCATCGTGTTGGAGCCGTAGTTGACCACGTACAGCGACTTACCGTCTGGCGCCATGGCCATGCTTCGCGGCTCCGAGCCGGTGTAGACCTTGTCGACGACGCGCTTCTCGGCGACGTCGATCTTGGCGATGTTGCCCTCGCCGTTCAACGTGGCGTACAGCTTCTTGCCGTTGGGGCTCATGATGAGGTGCCGCGGACCCGAGCCCACGCCGCGGATCCAGGTGACGCCCCAGTCCTGCAGGTCCACGCGGGCGATGTCGTAGGTACCCATGACGGCGACGTAAGCGTAGCGCGACTCCGGGTCCACGGCGATGCCGCGAGGGTAGGGCCCGAGATCGACCTGCCGCAGCTCCTTGCTCTTGTGCACGTCCACGACGCTCAGGGTGTAGGAGCACCAGTTGCTCACCAGCAGGTAGTCCTGGTTCGGGGTGACGGCCAGGAACTTAGGTACGGCGCCCACCCTGATGACCTTGTCGATCTTAAGGGTGTCGATGGGGATGCGGTAGACGTAGCTGTCGTCGATGCCGCTGCTCGGCGAACAGACGTCGTCGCCCTGGTGGTAGAAGCCGTCGCCGTACATCGAGTACTGCGAGACGAACATGAAGCGGTGGTCGGGGGTCTCGGCGGCCTCCACGGGAGCGCCCTGGACGCTTCCAGTCTTCTTCTTGTAGCCGTAGTCGGCCAGCGTGACGCGGTCGGGGATGGTCTTGACGAGCTTGAGCGTCTCGGTGTCGTACACCGTGATGGTGTGCCGGTACATCATGTTCTGCGCGAACACGTAGCCGGTGCCGCTGGAGGCCACTGACTTGGGCGAGATATCGGCGCTGACGATGACCTTACGGAGCTTGAGGTCGAGCTTGTCGGAGGGCGGGCCGGTCCAGGCGGCGCTGGCGCTGGGCGTCGGCGTGGCCGAGCCGGACGGGCTCGGGGTGGAGCTTGGCGTGCCGCTGGACTGGTCGCCGGCCGAGGCGCTCGCGCCGTTGCCTGCGTCCTTGCCCCCGCTGCGCGTGACTGCGAACGCCACGGCGGCGAGCACGACGACCAGCATGAGGACGGCGACGAGTACGAAGAGACGTCGTCGGTGGTACACGCGGGTGCGGTGGCGGCGCATCCTCCGGTCGCTGCGATTAGCCATGGCCAGGGAGTGCAGCTCAGCCGAGAGCGGCCTGCAGGCGGCGCAGCGCCTCCTGCAGGGTGCTTCGCGGGCAGGCGAAGTTGAGGCGCAAGAAGCCCGGGTCGCCGAAGGCGGCCCCGGGCGACAGCGCCACTCCCGCCTCCAGGCAGGCCTTCGCGGCATCGGCGTGGTCAAGCCCGCGCACGTCCAGCCAGGCCAGGTACGTGGCCTCGACGTGCGCCATCGTCACGCCGGGCAGCGACTCGGTGACAAAGCTCTCGAGCAGGTCGCGGTTGCCGCGCAGATAGGCGAGGAGCTCGTCGAGCCAGTCGCCTCCCTCGCGGTAGGCCGCCTCGGCGGCGGCGATGGCGAAGCAGCCGGGAAACGGCAGCAGCCCTTCGCCCGGCCGCTGGAAGCGCCGCCGTAGCTCCGCATCGGCGATGATCGCGAAGGCGAAGTTGAGACCCGGCAGGTTGAAGGTCTTGCTCGGCGACATGAGCGTGACGATGCGGTCGGCGTCGGCGGGAGCCGCGAGCGCCGCCGGCACATGGGGCAGCTCGTCGAGGACGAGATCGCAGTGGATCTCGTCGGAACACAGCACGAGGTCGTGGCGGCGGCAGAAGTCCACGAGCGCCGCCACCTCATCCTTGCTCCACACCCGGCCCAGCGGGTTGTGCGGGTGGCAGAAGAGGAGCACCCGGGTGTCCTTAGTGACGGCCGCCTCCATCGCCTCCAGGGGCAGCTGCCAACGGCCGCCGGCGAAGGCCGCCGGAACGGTCACGAGCCGGCGGCCCTGGTCCGGCGGCGCCTCCAGGAACGGCGGGTAGACCGGCGTCACCGTCATCACCGCCTCGCCCGGCCCGGCGAACGCCCGGCAGGCGAGGTTGAGCCCCGGCACCACGCTGGGCAGCCACACCAGCCACTCGGGCTCGATGCGCCAACCGTAGCGTGTCGCCAGATGGGCACTTATGGCGTCACTCAGAGAGTCGGGCGCCAGCGCGTAGCCGAAGACGCCGTGAGCGGCGCGCTCGCGCAATGCCGTCACCACGGCCGCCGGCGAAACGAAGTCCATGTCGGCGACCCAGAGGGGCAGCACGTCGTCGGGGTACTTGTCCCATTTGAAACTGGCCGTGCCCGTGCGGTCGACGGGTGTGTCGAAGTCGCTGTGCATGGTCCCTCGCGTCGTCGGGGGTATCGTCGCCCACGGTATCAGACGGTGCGACGGCGAGCGGCGCGGGCAGCTCGGACCCCGTTTGTCCTGGACTGCCAAAGGCCATATTGTCTAACGTGATTGCGTAGCCGGCCCGTCTCGTCGCAGGGCGAGTAGCGGCCACAGTCAAAGGACGCCCATGAAGATCCGCCTCATCGAGCCCGACGCCCCAAGCATGCACCTGTGGTCGCACTCCTACTTCGTGCGCCTCGGGCTGCCGATGATCGGCGCGACTCTCAAGCAGCACGGGCACGACGTGCGCATCTACAACCCGGCGCTCGCGCCCATCGACTGGGATGATGTGTTCACCGCCGAGCTCGTGGGCCTCTCCAGCACTACGTCGACCACTCCGGCCACCTACGCCATCGCCGACGGCCTCCGGCGCCGGCGCATCCCCGTGATCATCGGTGGCTCGCACGTCACCTTCATGGCCGACGAGGCGCTGGAGCATGCCGACTATGTGGCGCGCGGGGAGGGCGGCGAGACGATCATGCTCGAGCTCGTGGACGCCCTACAGGGAGGGCGCGAGCTCGAGTCGGTCACGGGCCTCTCGTTCCTCCGCGACGGTCGCGCCGTGCACAACGAGCTGCACGAGCGCTGCGCCGACCTCGACGCCCTGCCGTTCCCCGACCTCACGCTGATCGTCGGCAACGATCGCCTCGTGCACATGCCCATCATGACGAGCTGGGGCTGCCCCTTCGCCTGCAACTTCTGCTCGGTCACGGCGATGTTCGGGCGCAAGTACCGCTTTCGCAGCGCCGAGAGCGTGGTCGCCGAGATCAAGGAGAAGAAGCCCAAGAAGATCTTCTTCTACGACGACAACTTCGCCGCCGACAAGAAGCGCCTCAAGAAGCTCCTGCGGCTGATGATCGACGAGGGGCTCGTGATGCCTTGGGGTGCCCAGGTGCGCGCCGACGTAGTGCGCGACAAGGAACTGCTCGAGCTCATGCGGGCCTCGGGGGCCGACTTCGTCGCCCTCGGCCTCGAGTCGGTCAACCAGGAGACCCTCGACGCTTTCGAGAAGTCCCAGACCGTCGGCGACATCGAGCACGCCATCAAGGTCCTGCACGACTATGGCGTGCGCAGCCACGGCATGTTCGTGCTGGGCGCCGACAGCGACACGCCGAGCTCCGTGCGCGACACGGTGACCTTCGCCCTCAAGAACCACATCGACACGGTCATGCTGAATATCCTCACGCCGCTGCCCGGCACTCAGCAGTTCAAGGATCTCGACGCTCAGGGCCGCATCATCACCAAGGACTGGTGCCTGTACGACGCGCAGCACGTGGTCTTCGAGCCGAAGCAGATGAGCGCCGCCGAGCTGCAGCACGAGGTGCTGCGCGGCCAGCGGCGCTTCTTCCACTCT
>JAPLCL010000314.1 GCA_026392265.1 Actinomycetota bacterium | reverse complement strand
GTTGACCAGCGGCACGTCGATTTCGTTGACGCCGGCGATGCCGAGCAGGCGCAGCGTGGCGCGCTCGGTGGTGTCGGTCGTGTGTTCTTCGATGTGCTGCTGGATGTCGTCGGCAATGCCGTCGGCCGCCGCGCGGGCGCGGTCGACCAGGGCGTCGTTCAAGTGGAGCGCATCGTTCACTGCGTCACCCTCTTTCCGTCAAGAGAGACCACGTCGGACTGCCGCGCCTCGCCGGGTAGCGAGGCGCGGCCGTTCACGACGTCGAAGACAGGTACGCGGTCGCCCACGGCGCCGGCGATCGCCTCGAAAAAGACTTCTGGATGATAGGGCTGTGGCATCCTGAACGGGTTCGCTGCCACTGCCAGCACGCGCAGCGGTCTGAGCACTTCGAGGGCGATGCCACGTTTGCGGAAGCGCTGCACGGAGGTGGCCGGCAGCACGAGCACTGTGGCGTCGCGGACGATGACGCGCAGCTCGCGACGTGGCGGAAGCACGCGCGTGAAGTCCTCGACGAACTCCTGCGTGAGGGCGCCGCCGATGTAGAGCGTGCGCGTACCCAGCCGTTCGACCTCGCGGGCCACCGTGACGCCCTCTCCGACCACGGTGCTGAGCTCCAGCGGCGTGACCTCCCCGCGGCGGTCGAAGGACAAGGCGCGCGCGCCCTGCGCCAGGTACGGCGCGAGCTGCGCGCGTGTCTCATCGGACACGGCGGGCAGCAGGAGCATGTCGAGGGTCGCCGCCGTCGTCTCGAGCACGTCGCCCAGAGTGTCGCCTACCATGCCTCCCGTGGCGACCACGACGCCGTCGCTCACGCGTGGCGAGGCGCTGCCGATGCGGTTGATGGCGCCGTCGACGAGCACCTGCTCGGCGCCGTGCACCCGGAGCCGCTCGATGGTCACGCGCAGCTCTGCCAGCGTCGTCGGTCCGCTGACCTCGACTTGGCCGTCGCTGCCGGCGCGCCCGATGATCACGCGCCCCAGAGGGGTGTGGAACGGCAGCTCTTCCAGTACCTCCATAACGTACCGCGAGCGCTCGAGCGAGCCCCGCGTGGTCGCCACAAGGGTGCCGGCCGGGGGCGCGATGCGCGGCTTCGCCAGACCGGTGAGATGGTCGACGCGCTCGCCGTCGAGGCCGAGAGAGGTGAGGCCGAACAAGTGCCGGCAGTTCGCCATGAGGGCGTTGACGACGGTGGTCTTGCCGGCATTCTTCACGAGCCCGATGACGGCCAACGAGCGGCTGCCGGAGCCGGCGATGATGTCGTAGAGAGCGTCGACGGTGGCCACGTCGGGACGCGTCTCGGTCGCGCTGGAGCCGCCGCCGCAGGTCACTTCTTGCCTCCGGACGAGCGCCCGGTGGTGCGCACCGCGTTCGCCGGCCGGCCGGAAGGGCGCAGCGGCCGCGCGTCTCCAGCTTCGCCGTGCCGGATCTCCTTGAGGTAGCTGAAGATCGTGTAGCGCGAGAGGTCGAGGGCCTCGGCGACCTGCTCGGCCGAGCGCTTCACGAGGAAGGCGCCACGCTCCTCGAGTCGCTTGACGACCTCCATCTTCTCTTCGCGCGACATGGCGGCGGGCGTCTTGCCCATTTCGGCGAGGATCTTGGCGATCATGCCGGCGACCACCTCGCGGATGTCGGCGGCGAAGATCTCGCCGGCCTCGGGGGCGGCGCTGCCGCCGAGGCGGTCGCCGGCCGTGACGTTGGCGAGCGCGCGCTGTGCGTGGACGATCTCGGAGATGTCGAAGTTGAGGCCAAGCAGGCCGAACGGCTCGCCGACTTCGTCGCGGAGCGTCACGGCGAGCGACTTGAGGATCTGGCCGTCCCGCGACGTGACGTAGAGACGCACGTCCTCCGTCTCATCGGGATTGCGCAGGTTGCGGAGCATGCGGTCGGTGGGCACGTCGCCTACGGTGCGCCCGGTCACGGCGCCGTTCTCGATGGCGACGATGGAGTGGGGGAGCCGGCCGACGTCGTGAAGCACGACCTCGCAGTCGGGGCCGAACATCTCAGCCAGACCCTGGACGACGGGGAGCAGCGTCTGCAAGCGAGCGTCGAGCGGCTGCTTGAGCAAACGATCCTCCAGTCGCGGCGGCTTGGTACTGCGGCTCCCCAAGGCGCCCGTGTGACCTTGGAGTACAGGTATACACCGGCGAGCGGGTGCTTGTCAAAAAAGGTGGGGTGTCTACCCGGATTAGTGGGGATGCCCGCCCGCTTGAGTCTGCAGGTGCTCTCTGGCTTCTCAGAGGTTCGCCGGCCGCTCCGCGAGCGTGACGGTGACGTCCTGCGACTTGCCGTCTCGCTCGATCGTCAGCGTGACCTTGTCGCTGGGCTTCTTCTGCGTGAGGAAGGCGATGAGTTCGTCGGCGCTGCTGATCGTCTGCCCGTCGGCGGCGGTGATCACGTCGCCACCGATGGTGAACTGCTGGCCCTGGACCGTGACCGTCTGGTCCCCGGCTTTGAGGCCGGCCTTGGCCGCCGGGCTGTCCGGATAGACCTTCTCGACGAGGGCGCCGCCCTGCGTCTTCATGTTGAACGTGCTGGCGACGTCGCTGGTGATGGTCTGCAGGCCGACACCCATCCACGCGTACTGGACCTTGCCAGTGGCGCGCAGCTGGTCGAGCGAGCGGATGGCCGTGTTGATGGGCACGGCAAAGCCGAGACCGTCGTTGCCGCCGCCCTGCGAGGCGATCTGCTCGTTGATGCCGATCACGCGGCCGTTGCCGTCGATAAGGGGCCCGCCGGAGTTGCCCTGGTTGATGGCGGCGTCCGTCTGGATGCCGTTGGGGATGGTCTGGCCATTGGGCGCCTGGAGGCTGCGGCCCGTGGCGGAGACGATGCCCGAAGTGATCGAGAAGTCATAGCCCAGGGGGTTGCCGATGGCGACCACGGGCTCGCCGACGGTGACCATGGAGGAGTCGCCCAGCGGCAGTGGGTTGAGAGTCACGGCACTGGGGTTCACCTTGATGACGGCGACGTCGCTGCCGACGTCTACGCCGACAAGTTCCCCCTTGACGCGCTGCGTCTCGGAGCCGCCCTTGTTGAAGACCACGGTGACGCCGCTGGCCTGCTGACCGTTCTCGTTGACCACGTGGGCGTTGGTGAGGATGTAGCCCTGCTTGTCGACCACGAAGCCGGTGCCCAGCGCTTGGCCGCTCTGCGTCTGACCGAACTGATCGGTGCCCGCGGTAGCGAAGTCGGAGAGCACCATGACGACGCCGCCCGAGAGGTTCTGGTAGATCTGCTCGGGCGACTGGCCGGAGCCGGTGGTGGGCGAGTACACGGCCGGCGTCTCGGCGGCCGTCTGTATGACTGTCTCCTTGGACTGTCCGAAGTTGAACACGAGCACGAGGACGAGGACCACGAGCGCGGCGCCGACGGCCCCGCCCCCAAGCCCCACGAGGAACCCTCTCATCTTCATCATTGCTTTCCCTTCTTCGTCTCAGCTTGTGAGTTCAGAGGCGCCGCGGCCACAGTCGTACGCCGCGTTCCCGGTGCCCACGATGATGTCCGCTGAGTGTTAACTGCTCACGGGGGCGTGTTGAGTAACGCCTCCGGAGTGATTAAGGATTATGAATCGGCGTTCTGGGCGCGTCGCCGAGGAGCGCGCGGCAGCCGCACGGAGAAGCTCGCGCCGCTGCCGTGCGATTCGGCGCTGATGCTCCCGCCCATCTTCTCGGTGAGCTCGCGGGCGATGGAGAGGCCCAAGCCGGCACCCGAGGTGGTAGCGCGCTCCTCGCTGCCACGGTGAAAGCGCTCGAAGATGTGCGGTAGCTCTGCGGCTGGGATGCCGGGCCCGTCGTCGCTCACGACGATCGCCGCCCACGACGCCTCCTCGCGGGTGGCCACACGCACGTTGCTGCCCTGCGGTGAGAACTTGACGGCGTTGTCGACGAGCGCGCGCAGCACCTGCGCCAGGCGCTGCTCGTCGCACCACGCCGTCAGGGGCTCGCCGTCGTCCACGACGAGCGTGAGGTCCTTGGTCTGCGCCTGCACCTGGAACTCGTCGAGGACCGAGCGGGCCACGGCCTCGAGATCGACATCTTCAGGCTGCATCTCGATGGAGCCTGCCTCGACCCGCGAGAGGTCGAGCATGCTCACGGCGAGGTTGCGCAGGCGGTCGACCTGCTGGCGCATGAGCTGCAGGAACTCGCGCTGCTCGTCGGCGTTCACGTTGCCTTCGTCGATGAGCTCGAGGAAGCCGGCCAGCGAGAAGAGCGGCGTCTTGAACTCGTGCGAGGCGTTGGCGATGAGGTCGCGGCGGGCGCGCTCGAGGCGCGCCTGGGAGGTCACGTCGCGCAGGACGACGATGGAGGTGAAGTCGGCGGCGCCGGCGACCGGATAGGTGGTGGCTTCGAGGGTGCGTACGCCGTGCACGAACACCACCGCCTGCGTCTCGTCTTCGCGACGCGACTCGTGCCATGCCTCGGCGACATCGGGAGGGAAGGTCTCGTCGAGCTCGGCGCCGACGCGCACCGGCTCGTCCAGCAGCTCGGCGGAGGCCGGGTTGGCGATCGTGACCGTGCCTTCCTCGGAGAGACCGATGACGCCTTCACTCAGATCGTTGAGCAGCACCTCGACGCGGTCGCGCTCGTACTCGACCTGGGCAAACGCGCCTCGCAGCCGGACGGCCATGATGTTGAAGGTCGCCGCCAGCTGCCCGATCTCGTCCTCGACGGTGACTGCCACCGTCGCCGTGAGATCGCCGCCGGCGATGGCCTCGGCGCTGCGCTCGATGCGCTTCAGGCGCCGAGCGATGAAGTACGAGGCCATGTAGCCGAGCAGGAGACTGATGCCCATCACCAGAACCGTGGCGAAGAACAGCTGGCGCTGGACGGCCGCCACGGCGGCGTCGACGTCCTTGAGCGGCGCGATGACGAGGACCAGGCCGATCACTGTGCCTTGGTCGACATTCGGCATCAGCAAAGGCACGGCGGTCGCCGCATAGCGGCCTACACTGGTGGTGACGACCCCCTGCGTCACATTGCCCGAGGTGAGCGCCTCCGAGACCATCGGGAAGTCGCCGATGTCGGCCGGGTCGGGCCCGAGGGTATCGGCGAGCCGCCCCAGGTTCTTCGTAAGGACGACCACGCGTGCGTTGAGGCGTCTGCCGAACACGCCGGACCAGTAGTTGAGCGACGTCCCGTCGTTGAGAAACGGGATCAGGGTCTCACTGATCAGCCTGGCGCTGAGCCGCTGATCCGTGAGTTTCTGCTGGTCAAGGCGGTTGGCGAGCGGCGGTACGACGTACGCCCAAGCCACGATCATGGCCAGCGCCACGAGCGCGAGAATGAGGATCGTCAACCAGTTCTTGACAGAGCGGAACATGCAGGTCGGGCGCGCCTGGCGCGCCCGCGCCTCCTAGAACTCGCGGAACTTGTAGCCGATGTTGCGGACCGTGAAGATGAACTCCGGGTCCTTGGGGTCGCTCTCGAGCTTCTCCCGCAGGTGGCGGATGTGCACGTCGACCGTACGGGCGTCGCGGTAGTCCGAGTCGCCCCACACCAGCTGCAGCAGAAGCTGGCGGCTATAGACGCGGCCCGGATGGGAGATGAGGGTCTTGAGGATCTCGAACTCGATGTAGGTGAGGTCGATCTTGGCGCCGCGCAAGATCACGTTCCGCTTGAGCAGGTCGACCTCGAGCTCGTCGACCTTGACGACCTCCTTCTTGGCGGCCTCGGCGCTGCGGCTCATCTCAGCGCGGCGCAACTGGGCGCGCACGCGGCTGCGGAACTCGCGCAGGCTGAACTTGTCTTTGGTGATGTAGTCGTCGGCGCCGATCTCGAGACCCAGCACCTTGTCGAACTCGTCCGACTTCGCGGTGAGCATGATGATGGGGACGATGCTCTGGCCACGGATGCGCCGGCATACCTCCATGCCGTCCACGTGCGGCAGCATGAGGTCGAGGATGACCAGGTCAAAGCTCTCGCGGGCAAAGGTCTCAAGAGCCTCTTGGCCGTCGCGAGCGGTGACGACCTGATACCCCTCCTTCTCAAGCGGGAAGCGCAGCAACTTGAGGATGGCTTCCTCGTCGTCGACCACCAGGATGCGGGCCCCGTTGTCTGCCATCACGCCTCCTCCCTCTTCTCGGCCTGGTCGTGCCCGCGCGGCGTTGCCAGACCGCGGGCGCGGAAAGCGGCACCCACGGCCGTGGCGATGGCCTCGCACCCGGCGAGGTCGGCGCCGGGGAAGTCGACGGCCGTCAGCGTCGTCTGGATGTCGTGCTGCACACACTGTTCGGCGAACTGGATGACAGCCCTGTACGCCTTGCCGAACAGCGGCCGGCAGATGCGGTCGTAGCTCTCAGGGTCGGCGGCGTTGAGGCTCACGGTGACGGCGCCGAGGCCGGCCGCCGCCAGGGCTGCCGGCACGTCCACATCCGGGTTCAGAAGCTGCCCGTGCCCGTTGGTGTCGAGGCGGGCGGGGATGCGCCGCAGGCGCAGCCACTCGGTGACGGCCAGCACGACGTCAAGCCGCATGGTCGGTTCGCCGAACCCGCAGAAGACCACTTCATCGGCCGGGCCGTCGATGAATTCGAGCTCGACGGCCTGGGTGACCTCGTGGGGCTCGGGCTCGCGCGTGAGGGTGAGTACGTCGCCGTACACGCCATCGGTCCAGGCGCGCAGGCAGAACGCGCAGTCGTTGGAGCAGCGGTTGGTGATGTTCAGATAGATAGCGCCGCCCGCACCGCGGTACGCGATGGTCTCGGCGGGTGTGAGGGGTGGGCTCATGGAGGGCATCAGTGTGGGGTCATGACGTGTGGCCGGCAAGTGGGTCGTGGCCGATGGTCGGCAGCGCGAGTATAGCAGGGTAGAATGGGCGCCCCGTGAACGACATCACGAACATACTGGTCGACTTGTGCGGACGCCTCCGCGAGGTCGTCCTGCCCGCGCTCGGCCAGCACGCCGCCCGCGATCACGCCGGCGTCGCCGTCGGCGGCGACGTCACCTTCGGCATCGACCGGCGTACGAGGTGACCGCGCTCTCCGCTCACGAGGCGATGCTCTACGAGCGTCTTGACGACGATGTCGTCGAGTGCCGTGTCTGCCCGCGCCGCTGCCATATCGCGCCCGGCAAGAGCGGCGTGTGCCGGGCGCGCGCCAATCGTGACGGCACGCTGTACGCCGTCACCTACGGCCGCGTCTGCAGCGTCGCCGCCGACCCCATCGAGAAGAAGCCGCTCTATCACTTCTTCCCGGGCTCCACGGTACTCTCGCTGGGTAGCGTAGGCTGCAACTTCACCTGCCGCCACTGCCAGAACTGGCAGATCGCGCACGCCGACCCCGGCGAAAGGGCGCGCGACCTCCGTGAGCTGCCCATCCGTAACCTGCCGGTGCTGGCCGACCACAACGACTGCCGGGGCGTCGCCTGGACGTACAACGAGCCCACCATCTGGCTCGAGTACATCCTCGACGGCGCCCAGCTCGCCCACGAGCACGGCCTGTACACCGTGATGGTCACCAACGGCTACATCACCGAAGAGGCCCTCGATGTGCTGGCGCCGCACATCGACGCGTACCGCGTCGATGTGAAGGGCTTCAGCGACGATCAATACCAGGAGCTCTGCCGCATCCGCGACATGTCGCCGGTGCTCGCCGCGGCGGCGCGCGCCAAGCACGTGCACGGCTGCCATGTGGAGATCGTGACCAACGTCATCCCAGGCTTCAACGACGACGATGCGACCCTTGGCGGTATCGCCGCGTGGATCGCCGCGGAACTGGGGCCGGAGACGCCCTGGCACGTCACGCGCTTCACGCCATACCTCGAGTACGCTCATCTCTCGCCGACGCCGATCCCCACCCTGGAGCGCGCCGTGCGCATCGGTCACTACGCCGGACTGCGTTTCGTGTACCTCGGCAACGTGCCCGGTCACGAGGGCGAGAACACGACATGCCCGAACTGCAAACGCCTTCTCGTGCGGCGCACCGGCGACGCGGTTGAGGATGTCGCCCTGCGGGGAACACTGTGTGCGATGTGTGGGGAGAACGTGAACGTCCGCACGACCCTGAAGTGAAAGCAGGACAGCCTGCCAGTCCCTGAGCCGATTGGAAAAGCCCCCGTGAACGATTACGTCAAGCTCGATATGCCCGCCAAGGCCGAATACGTCGTGCTCGGCCGCCTTGCTCTTTCGGGTCTGCTGCGGGCGCGCGGTTACTCCGATGATGCTGTCGCCGATCTCAAGCTGGCGCTCACCGAGGCGTGCTCCAACTCCGTGAGGCACGCCTACGATCACGACGACGGCCAGGTCCACCTGCACTTCACCGTGCATCCGGACCGCGTGACCATCGAGATCCGCGACGAGGGCGGCGGCTTTCACGAGGACGACGTCGACTGCCCTGAGTGCCAGAGCATGCCCGAGCTCAAGCTGAGCGACGGCGGCATGGGCATCTCCATCATCCGCGCCGTGGTCGACGATTTCGACTTGCGCAAGCCGGACGGCGGCGGCACGGTGCTCGTCCTCACCAAGATGCTCGACGCCTGACGGCGTCGTACCCTGCTCGCACCACCGGCGGCGACTCTGTGGCGTGCGTTCGCACACCGCCCGGGGTTTAGCTTCAGCGTGGGCCACGGAACAACGGTGCATCACACATGGTGCTTCACCCGGGCGTCGGCTGCTCTGCCGGCGCCGGCGAGAGGAGGGCATTGATGCGTACGCCGCTTCACCAGCGCAAGGTCGCCCGCGTCGTCTTCGACGAGTCGCACGGTGAGGCTTGGTCGATCCGGCCCGACGCTGCCATGACCTTGCGGCCCGAGCATCCTGCGGCCGCTTCGTATGCTGCCGCTGCGAGCGCCCTCGCGGAACGCGACTTCGCTGTGGCGGCACACACGGGTGGCTCGCTGGCCGGCGGCGTCCTTGACGATGCCGACGTGCTCGTCGTCGCGCACCCATCCGTTTCCAAGTGGGAGCGCACCGGCGGCGGCTCGCCGGTTTTCTCGGCCGAGGAGATCGCCGCCGTCGTGGGATTCGTCGCCGGCGGCGGCGGCCTCGTGGTGCTCGGTGAGACGGAGGAGGACAAATATGGCGCCAACCTCAACGAACTTCTGGCGAGCTTCGATGTGCGCATCGAGAACGCCACGGTCTTTGACTACGGCGACGCCGGCGACGTGCCCACGTGGGTGGCCGCCGAGCCGGTCCCCGAGGCCGGCGCGGCGACTCTGCTGCATCTCGTCGAGGAGGTGCGCTTCTACCGCGCCGGCACACTCGTCTCCGACGTACCCGGCGCGGCGCTGCTGCGCACGAGTGCCACCGCACAGCCCCCGGCGGCCGCATTGCTCGTGGCCATCGCCCACGGCAACGGCCGCGTCGTCGTAGCGGCCGACTCGGATCTGTTCGGCGACGACTTCCTGGGCCGACACGATCACCGGCAGCTGTGGCTCAACCTCTTCTACTGGGTGTCTCTGGCCGCCTTCCGCGCCGATCCCGCGCCGCTCGTCTCCGCGGCGGCGCAGGGCTCGGCCTGGCGGCGGCTGCGCGATGAGACCAATGCGTTGCGCCTGCTGCAGGAGCCCAAGGGGGACGTCGACGCGCAGCGCCACGACCTTGCGGACGTGGGCGCCCACGTGGAGGCGATGATCGAGAGCCTCGACGCCCTGGCGCCGCGCTTTTCCCACCAGCAGGAGTACCTGGCGCAGGTGCCCGTCGACCTCAGAGCCTGGGTCGACGGCGGCTGCGCCAAGCCCGACTTCACCGCCTCATTGGCCCTTTTCCGCCCCGAACAGCACCGCCGCGACGGCGTGGAGCACCTCGTCGTCTTCCCGATGTACACCCCCAACGGCTCCGCGGACACGCGTTTCGAGGCGCTCATCGTGCGCACGCCGTGGCCCGGGTTCGTCGCCCAGCTCGAGCGCGAGGAGTTCGACAACGGCAAGTTCGTGCCGGTCCAGCTGGTGGACTACACGGAGGGGTACGACAGCGAGTGCGCCGTGCTTTTCCCCGAGACGGTCAGCCTGGCCGCTCGCCCCACCAACAACTTCGGCGGGATCTTCTGCGACCGCGAGTCGTCGCGCTTCAGACGAGCGACAGCTGCGGGTGCGGAGGCCCTGCGCATCGATCTGCCCCCAGACGCACAGGCGCTGGTCAGCTCTGCCGACCTGGCGACGGAGACCTACATCATGTGGGACCTCATCCACGACCGCTGGCACAGCCACGGAGAGCTGCCGTTCGACCCCTTCATGATCCGCCAGCGGCTGCCCTACTGGATGTACTCGCTCGAGGAGCTGCGCGTGGATCTCGCGACCTACGGCAGCGCCGGCGTGCTTGCCCGCCGGGGGTTCCCCTTCGCACGCTACGTGCAGTACGCGATCCTCTTCGACCGTATCCTGCGCTTCCCCATCACCGGCAGCCGGGTGCGCAACTACGACGGGCTCGGGGGCCAGTTGCTCTTCGCGTTCCTTCACCAGCGGGGCGCGCTGCGCTGGTCGGACAACCG
>JAPLCL010000341.1 GCA_026392265.1 Actinomycetota bacterium | reverse complement strand
GTACAGCGACGCCTTCACGTCGGCGCCGGGCAGCGTGAGCCAGGTGCGCGAAGCGGCGGGCCGCTTTCTGCGCCTGGCCAAGGCCACCGGCACGGCCGTGTTCCTTATCGGCCACGTCACCAAGGAGGGCGCGATCGCCGGTCCCCGCGTGCTCGAGCATGTGGTCGACACGGTGCTGCAGTTCGAGGGCGACCGCTACCGCTTCTACCGCACGCTGCGCGCCGCCAAGAACCGTTTCGGCTCCACCAACGAGCTGGGGATCTTCGAGATGACGGCCGCCGGCCTTCAAGGCGTCGCCGATCCCTCGTCCCTGTTTCTCGGCGATGGAGGGCCCTCCGTCGGGGCGGCCGTGCACGTCGCCGTCGAGGGCAGCCGCTGCTTCGCCGTCGAGGTGCAGGCGCTCGTGAATCGCAGCGAACTGGCCATGCCGCGCCGCGTCGCCGTGGGTCTCGACCGCAACCGGCTGGCCATGCTCGTGGCTGTCCTGGGCCGTCACGGCCGGCTGCCGTTGTCAACGAGCGACATTTTTGTTACAATTGCAGGAGGAATTCGCATCGACGAACCTGCGGCCGACCTCGCCGTTGCCCTCGCTATCGCCTCTGCGGAGCGCAACGCACCGCTTCCACCGAGGGTCGCAGCAATCGGGGAGATCAGCCTGACGGGCGAACTTCGTTCCTGCAGCCAGAGTGAGCGACGTGTCGTGGAAGCCGGTCGCGCCGGCTTCGATCGTATCGTCGTACCCGCCGCCGACGCACGCCGCGCCGGCGGGATATCTGTGGGCGCGGCCGACCTGCGTGGCGTCCTCGCATCCCTGCTTCGCGAGGGTGTACCACCCCAGCCGGCCGCCGGGGCCACCAACGACCACAGGGGGGTTTGAGTACGTTGTATTCAGTCGGAGACAAGGTCGTCTACCCGCATCACGGCGCGGGCAAGATCATGAAGATCGAGCAGAAGGACGTGCTCGGTCAGCAGCGTGACTACCTCACGATCCAGATCCTGCACAACGATATGACCGTCATGGTCCCGGTCGAGAACGCCGACCGCGCCGGCCTGCGCAAAGTGGTCGAGGCGGACGTCGTCGACCAGGTCCTCGAGGTTCTGCGCGGCGACCCCACCAAGATGCCCAAGAACTGGAGCCGGCGCTACAAGCACAACCGCGACAAGCTCAAGACCGGCGACATCTTCGAGGTCGCCGAGGTCGTCCGCAATCTCGCCATCAGGCACGCCATCAAGGGTCTCTCGACCGGCGAGAAGCAGATGTTCTCGAAGGCGAAGAAGATCCTCGCCAGCGAGCTCATGTACGCCCGCGACTTCGGTGAAGATCAGGCCAACGCCTTCCTCGAAGAGGTGCTCGAGAACATCCACATCGATGGGCCTCCGGTTGTCGACGAGCCCCTCGAGCCGGCCACCGTCGTCTGACGCCGGCCCGGCCGGCCCGGCCCCCAAGACCAGGGGTGTGCTCGCCCCTGCTGTCCGCCTGCTACTCGCCCTGCTCGGTGCTCTCGCCGGGTACCAGATCGCGGACCGGATCCGGACATCTTCCTATGCTCCGGACCTCGACCAGCCCGGCAAGATCGTCTGGCAGCTTGCCTTCACGGCTGCCGGCTTCGCGCTCGGCTACGTCTTCGGCGTCGTGCTTTCTCGCGCCCTCCGGCGCGGCCTCGATCGCGTCGACGAGATCATGGAGGGCGCCTCCGGCGCAGAGGTCTTGGTGGCCATCGCGGGAGTGGTCGTGGGGCTCATCATCGCGACCCTCGTCAGTATCGCGCTCGTGCGCATCCCACTCGTGGGCGTCTATCTCACCGTGCCGATCTACCTTCTTTCGGGCTACTTCACGGCCTATCTTGCGGCCAAGAAGTACGTCGAGATCCTCCGGCTGCTCGGGCTGCGCGGCTCCTTCGACGCGCTGCCCGGGCTGACCCCCTCCAAGCTCCTCGATTCGAGCGCGATCATCGACGGCCGTATCCTCGACATCGCGCGCACGGGGTTCCTCGAGGGTGAGATCCTCGTGCCGCGCTTCGTGGTCGAGGAGCTGCAGCACCTCGCCGACTCCGCCGACGCCGAGAAACGCGTGCGCGGGCGGCGCGGGCTCGATTTCGTGCGCCGCCTCCAAAGCAGCTCGGGCGCCGTGCGCATCGACGACAAGGACTACGCCGATATCCAGGCAGTCGACGCCAAGCTCGTGCGTCTCGGCCACGAGCTCGGCGCGCAGATCGTCACCACCGACTACACGCTCCAGAAGGTCGCCGAGATCCAGGGCGTGAAGGTCCTCAACGTGAACGACCTCGCCAACTCCGTCAAGCCTGCGGTGCTGCCCGGCGAGGTCATTGAAGTCAAGATCCTGCGCCAGGGGCGCGAGCAGGACCAGGGCGTGGGCTATCTCGACGATGGCACCATGATCGTCGTCGAGTCGGGCGCGGCCCTGGTAGGATCGCGCGTCAAAGCAGAAGTGACGAGCGTGCTGCAGAGCTCGTCCGGCAAGATGATCTTTTCGCGGGTGCTGGCCTAGCACCCGCCGACCACTGGGGGACGCACATGGAGGAACCACAGACCGAGGAGCTCTGGGTCATCGTCGCCGCGGCCGGCGAAAGCCGCCGTATGGGCTTGCCGGACGGCGAGTCCAAGCAGTTCCTGCTGCTGGGCGGCGAGCCGATCCTCAATCACTCCGTGCGGCGGCTGCTCGCCATGCCGCAGGTCGACGGCCTCGTGGTGGTGCTTCACCCGTCGCACACGGTGCGTTTTGCCCGCGAGCTGCTGGCCTTCGACGACGCCAAACCGCTGCTGATCGTCGAAGGCGGCCGTAAACGCTCGGATTCGGTGCGCGCCGGCCTGCTCGAGGTGCCGGCGACGGCGGGCGTCATCGTCGTCCACGACGGCGCCCGGCCGCTGTTTTCCCGGCACGTCTTCGAACACTGCATCGAGGCGCTGGCCGACGCCGACGGCGCCGTCCCCGGCATCGAGGTGAGCGACACGCTCAAGCGCGCCGACCCGGCCGGCGCCGTCGAGGCGACCGTCGACCGTAGCGGCCTCTGGGCCGTGCAGACGCCGCAGGTCTTCAGGGCCGCCGCGCTGCGCGAAGTGTACTCGCACGCCGATCTCGACGGCGCGACCGACGACGCCGCGCTCCTCGAGAGAGGCGGCTACAGGGTCGGCCTGGTGACGTCCACGCCGGCCAACGTCAAGATCACCACGCCGACCGATCTGCCGCTGGCCGGCGCGCTGCTCTCGTGGGAGGTCGA
>JAPLCL010000331.1 GCA_026392265.1 Actinomycetota bacterium | reverse complement strand
ATCGTGCACGTGAGCGCCAAGGACCTCGGCACCGGCAACGAGCAGAAGATCACCATCACCGCCAGCAGCGGCCTCAGCGAGCAGGACATCGAGCGCATGATGAAGGACGCCGAGTCGCACGCCGACGAAGACAAGAAGGCGCGTGACCTGGCCGACGTCAAGAACAACGCCGAGAACCTCGTGTACAGCACCGAGAAGTCGCTGCGCGACATGGGCGACAAGGTCGACGCCGCCACGAAGGCCGATATCGAGGCCGCCGGGGCCGAGGTCAAGACCGCCCTCGAGGGCGACGACGAGGACCTCATCAAGGCCAAGACCGACACCCTCATGCAGGCCTCGCACAAGCTGGCCGAGGCCGTCTACCAGCAGGCGCAGCAGCAGCAGACCGCGAGCGGTGACGGCGGTTCGACGGCCGACGAGAACGTCGAAGAGGGCGACTTCGAGGTCATCGACGAAGAAGACGGCAAGTAACCGGGGAGGTTTCCACCATGGCGATCATCAGATGGGACCCGTTCCGCGAGATGACCCAGGCCCCGAGCCAGTTCAACCGGCTGGCGGACCAGGTCTGGAACGGCCGTCAGGAGAGCTGGCTGCCGGCGGTCGACGTCTTCGACACCCAGGAAGCCGTGGTCCTCAAGGCCGAGCTCGCAGGCATGGACCCCGGCGATATCCACATCGAGGTCGAGGACAACGTCCTCACGATCAAAGGCGAGCGCAAGTTCGAGGAGGAGGTCGACGAGGAGCGGTACTACCGCGTCGAACGGCGCTTCGGCAGCTTCCAGCGCAGCCTTGCCCTGCCGCAAGGCGTGAAGGCCGACGAGATCGCGGCCGGCTATGAGGACGGCATCCTCACGCTCACGGTGCCGAAGGCCCCGGAGCAGAAGCCTCAGCGCATCGAGGTCAAGGCCAAGAAGACGGTCGCGGCCAAGAAGACAGAGAGTTGACGGCAAGACGGGACCGGCGCGGCGCTTCGGCGCCGCGCCGCGGCCAGGCCGAGCCGGCCGGCGGAGCCGGCGAGACACAGGAGCACACGAGGCACATGACGGACAAGAAGCACACGAAGGACGACGGCAAGCGCCGCGCCGCGCGGCCCAAGGCGGTACCTGACGAGGCCGCCCCCGAGGTCGCGTCGTCGGGCGACGCCTCTGCTCTGGACGGCGAGATCGCCAAGCTGGCCGCCGACTGCGACGGCTATCTCGACCATCTGCGGCGCCTGCAGGCGGAGTTCGACAACTACCGTAAGCGCGTCCAGCGCGACGCCGAGCAGCACCGCCTGCGCGCCGCCGAGACCGTCGTCGAGTCCTTGCTCCCGGTCATGGACAACATGGCCCGGGCGCTCGACGCCGCGGCCCGGCACGAGGAGGGCCAGCTGATCGCCGGCCTCGAGCTCGTCGCCGGGCAGTTGCACGCCACGCTCGAGGGCCACGGCCTCGACGAGGTGCAGGTCGAGCCGGGCACGGTCTTCGACCCCAACGTGCACGAGGCGGTGCTTACGCAGGCCTCACCCGACTTCGAGGAAGGCACGGTGCTCCAGGTCCTGGAGCGCGGCTACCTGCTGCACGGCAGGCTTCTGCGCCCGGCCAAGGTCATCGTGTCGAGCTGAGATGAGCGACTACTATCAGACGCTCGGGGTGCCCAAGAACGCCTCACAGGACGACATCAAGAAGGCCTTTCGCAAGCTCGCCAGGGAGTACCACCCCGACAAGAACCCCGGCGACAAGCGCGCCGAGGAGAGGTTCAAGGAGATCAGCGAGGCCAACGAGACCCTCTCCGACGCGGAGAAACGCAAGCAGTACGACGAGCTGAGCCGGCTCGGGGCCTTCGGCCCGGGCGCCGGCGGCTTTCGCCCGGGCGCCGGCGGTCAGGGCTTCGACCCCAGCATGTTCGGGCAGGGTGGCGCCCAGTTCGACATGGGCGACCTCGGCGACATCCTCGGCAACCTCTTCGGCGGCGGAGCCGCCGGCGGGCGCGGTCGCCGCAAGGCGGCCGCGCGCGGCGACGACCTGCAGGTCGACGTCACGGTGTCGTTCGACGACTCGCTGCACGGCGTCACCGCGCGCGTGCCCGTCGACCAACCCGACACCTGCGACACCTGCCACGGCAGCGGCGCCAAGCCCGGCACGACGCCCAAGGTATGCCCCCAGTGTCAGGGCCGCGGCTCGATCGCCCGCAATCTCGGCGGTTTCGCGATGCCGCAGGCCTGCCCGCAGTGTCATGGCAACGGCACGATCATCGAGCAGCCGTGCCCGGGCTGCGGCGGCAACGGCGTGCAGCACAAGACCAAGCGCTATGCCGTCAAGATCCCTGCGGGCGTCAAGGACGGCAGCAAGATCCGTATCAAAGGCAAGGGTGAGGCAGGCCTGCGCGGCGGGCCGTCCGGCGACCTCTTCGTGAGGGTCGGCGTGGAGCCCGACGAGCTGTTCGAACGCCGCGGCGACGACGTGGTGCTTGAGGTCCCGGTGACGATCTCCGAGGCGGCGCTGGGGACGAGCGTCAAGATCCCCACCCCCGGTGGCGGCCGCGTGGCCCTCAAGGTCCCGGCCGGCAGCCAGGACGGGCGTACGTTCCGCGTGCGCGGCAAGGGCGCTCCCAAGCTCAAAGGCGGCCACGGCGACCTCCACGTGCGGCTGCACGTGCAGGTGCCGGACAAGCTGACCAAAGAGCAGAAGCAGCTCTTTGAGAAGCTGGGCGCCACCCTGCCCGATCCACGAGCCGCGGTGCTGGGCTGAGGCCGCGAGGCTGAGTGATGACGCAGCAGGACGACGACAGGGCACTCTTCATGATCTCGGTGGCCGCCGAGCTTGCCGAGATGCACCCGCAGACGCTGCGCATGTACGAGCGGCGCGGGCTGGTGCGCCCGCAGCGCACGGCCAAGAACACGCGCCGCTACTCGCAACGCGACGTGGAGCGGCTGCAGCGCATCCAGCAGCTCACCGAGCTGGGGCTGAACCTGGCCGGGGTGGGACGGGTGCTGGCCATGGAAGAGCAGATCAACGCCATGGCCGCCGAGGTCCAACGCCTGCAGGCGCGGCTCGAGGAGGCCGCTGTCGCGATGCATCGCGAGATCGAGCGCGTCGAGCGCTCCCACCGCTTCGAGCTGGTGCCGGTGAGCCACACGCAGATCGTGCCGCTCGGCCGCCGGCGCCGGCGGATCTGACCCTCTCGGGTCAACGACCAAGGCAAGGTACTTCATGGATGTGAACAAGTTCTCCGAACGAGCCCGCGAGGCCATCGAGACCGCGCAGGGCGTCGTGCGCCGCGGGCCCGGCAACGTGCTGGGCACCGAGCACCTGCTGATCGGCGTGCTCAGCCTGCCCGGCGGCGTCATCGAGCAGATCCTCAACGTGCTCGGTATCGACAAGGGCGCCGTGATGACGCGCGCCAGTCAGATGGCGCAGAACCAGCCCGTGGGCACGAGCGGCCCGTCGGGCCCTGACGAGATGCTTTACATGACGCCGCGCGCCAAAGCGGCCGTCGACCTCGCCGTGCAAGAGGCGCAGAAGCTGGGCGACGAGTTCGTCGGCACCGAGCATCTGCTGCTCGGCGTCTTTCTCGAGGGTGAGGGCCCGGGCAGCGCCATCCTGCGCGATGTAGGCATGAGCGAGGAGCGCCTGCGCAGCGCGCTCGCTCAAGTGCGCGCCACCGGCACCGACTACGAGGCCAGCGCCAGCGGCGAGAGCATGCTGAAGAAATACACGCGCGATCTGACGGCCATGGCGCGGGAGGGCAGGCTCGACCCGGTCATCGGCCGCGACGAGGAGATCAAGCGCGTGATCCAGATCCTCAGCCGCCGCACCAAGAACAACCCGGTGCTCATCGGCGAGCCCGGGGTGGGCAAGACGGCCATCGCCGACGGGCTGGCGCAGAAGATCGTGAACGCCGACGTGCCGGAGCTGCTGCGCGGCCGGCGCGTCCTGGCGCTCGATCTCGGCGCCATGGTCGCCGGCTCCAAGTACCGCGGCGAGTTCGAAGAGCGTCTCAAGGGTGCCCTCGACGAGATCCAGCGCTCCAAAGACGTCGTGCTGTTCATCGACGAGCTGCACACCGTGGTGGGCGCCGGCGCCGCTGAGGGCGCCATCGACGCCTCCAACATGATGAAGCCGATGCTCGCCCGCGGCGAGCTGCAGTGCGTGGGCGCGACGACGCTCGACGAGTATCGCGCCCATATCGAGAAGGACGCGGCCCTCGAGCGCCGCTTCCAGCCCATCATCGTGGGCGAGCCCACCGTGGAGGAGACCGTCGCCATCTTGCTGGGCCTGCGCGACAAGTACGAGGCCCACCACAAGGTGAGCATCACCGACGCCGCGATCCGTGAGGCGGCTCACCTCAGCGACCGCTACATCAGCGACCGCTTTCTGCCCGACAAGGCCATCGACCTGCTCGACGAGGCGGCCAGCAAGCTGCGCATCGAGGCGACGATGCTGCCGCCCGACCTGCGCGACATGGAGCTCAAACTGCAGGAGCTGACGCGCGAGGGCGCCGCCGCCGTGCAGGCGCAGGACTACGAGCGCGCCGCCCAGCTCAAGGATCAGAGCGTCAAGATCCAGGCTACGTTCGTGACGGCCAAGGATGCCTGGCTTGCCGACAAGGGCATCGCCGACGCCACGGTGGACGCCGACGACATCGCGGCGCTGGTCAGCAAGTGGACCGGCATCCCGGTGCAGCGCATGCTGCAGGAGGAGGCCGACAAGCTGCTTGCCATGGAGGCGAACCTGCACGGCCGGGTCATCGGCCAGGAGCGCGCGGTGGCGGCGGTCAGCGAAGCCGTGCGCCGCGCGCGCGCCGGCCTCAAGGACCCCAAGCGGCCCATCGGCTCGTTCATCTTCCTCGGCCCCACGGGCGTGGGGAAGACGGAGCTGGCGCGCGCCCTCGCCGAGTTCCTCTTCGACGACGAGGCGGCGCTGATCCGCCTCGACATGAGTGAGTACATGGAGAAGCACACCGTGTCTCGTCTCACCGGGGCGCCGCCCGGCTACGTGGGCTACGACGAGGGCGGCCAGCTCACCGAGCAGGTCCGCCGCCGCCCGTACAGCGTCGTCCTCTTCGACGAGATCGAGAAGGCGCACCCGGACGTGTTCAACGCCCTGCTGCAGATCCTCGACGACGGCCGTCTTACCGACGGCAAGGGCCGTACGGTCGATTTCAAGAACACCGTCGTGATCATGACCAGCAACCTCGGCGGTAGCGTGATATGCAAGCAGCGGCTCGGTTTTGCCGCCGAGGGCGACGAGCTGGGCCACGACGCCATGGAGAAACGCTTGCTCGACGAGCTGCGCAAGGCCTTTCGCCCGGAGTTCCTCAACCGGGTCGACGAGATCATCGTCTTCGATCCCCTCAGCCGTGAGCAGCTCACCCAGGTCGTCGACCTGTTGCTCACGCATCTGCGCGAGCTGGTCAAGGGCCAAGGCATGGTGCTCGAGGTGAGCGCGGCCGCCGAGGAGTACGTGGTGGAGCAGGGCTACGACGCCGAATACGGTGCCCGCCAGCTCAAGCGCGCCATCCAGCGCCTTGTCGAGAACCCCCTGTCGAGCGCCCTGCTGCGCGGCGAGTTCGAGGAGGGCGACACGGTCAAGGTGGACCTCGTGGATGGCTCTCTGGCGTTCACCAAGTAGCCTCGCTATAGTCAGTCGGTGATGGGTAAGCGCAACAGCTTCATCTACGGGAGCGCCGCGGGCGCGGCGCTGGGCGTGGTGCTGGCGCCGCGGCTGGGGGAGTCGCGACGCGCCGCACTCACGCGTCTGCGGCTTTCGCTGCGCCCGGGGCGCGGTTCGCTCAGCGCCTTCGCCGGCACGCCGTGTTCGCAGGCCGGCTCGACCTCCGCCGAAGCGGAGCAGGAGCCGGTTCGCGGCTAGCCGGCCAGCCGTTCAGCCGGAGGAGGAAGACATGGAAGATGCAGGATCGCCGGTACGCGAGGGTCTCCAGTACGATGCGGGCTTCAAGGAGCTCGAGATCGTGGCCTACATCGGCGAGTTCAAGATCGTCGGGGTCGCGCACTTCGGCGTCGGCAGCCGTACGAGCTCCCGGCGCGCCTCCGACTACATCCGCGCCTTCGGCGACGTGCGCCTCACGTTGTCCCAGGTGCGCATCTACAGCAAGGCCACGAAAGAGCTCCTCGACACGGCGCCCTTCATCCTCCTCAATATGGACAAGGTCGATTTCATCTACGCCCGCGACGAGGACGAAGGCCGCGCCCCCGAGTGAGGCGTGCCTCAGGCACGCCTCACTGACTGCGCGGCCAGTCCTCGCCACTCGATGTACACGGTAGACATCCTCATCCCCACGGCGCGCTTCGTGTTCAGCGTCGAGGACGGGCGCACCGACGTGCTGCCGGAGTCCCGTTCGCCCGAGGCCTTCGAGCAGTATCGTCGCCTGCGCGACGAACGCCCGATCGTCGGCATGACCACGTTTCCCAACACGATGCTGCTGCGCGGCGAGCTCACGATGGTCGTCGACCCCGGCCTGCCGCTGCAGAACGAGCCCGTCGTCAGGGCGCTCGAAGCTCGAGGCCTGGGTCCGGGCGACGTCGACCTTGTCGTGCTGACGCACGCGCACCTGGATCACGCCGGCGCCTGCGCCGAGCTCATG
>JAPLCL010000277.1 GCA_026392265.1 Actinomycetota bacterium | reverse complement strand
TCCATCATCTGCTGGTAGAGCTGCAGCACCGTGGGAGCCATCTTGCGGAACACGGTGCCGCCGACGATCATCACATCGGCCTGGCGCGGCGAGATGCGCAGCACCTCGGCGCCGAAGCGGGCGATGTCGTAGCGCGGCGTGAGACTGGTCGCCATCTCGACGAAACAGCACGAGAGGCCGAAGCCGAACGGCCAGAGGGAGTTCTTGCGGCCCCAGGCGACGAGGTGCTGCAGGCTACCCAGCACGACCGCCTGGCCTTGGCCCGCTCCGGCCGGAGCTCCATCGTCGAGCAGCGACTGAAGGGCGATAGCCGTGCGCGATGGCCCGGGTCCTCTGCGCGCCGTCACGGGCGCCCCTTCCGCAGCCGCCGCCGGCGACCTGCCGGCCCCCAGTCGAGCCCGCCGATCTTCCAGAGGTAGACGAGCCCGGCGAAAAGCAGACCGACGAAGACCACGATCTCGAGGTAGCCGGACCAGCCGAGGCGTCTGGCGTTCACTGCCCAGGCGAAGATGAACACTGCCTCCAGGTCGAAGATCACGAAGAACAAGGCGACCTGGTAGAACTCCACGGAGAGCCTCTTGGGCAGCGGTCCGGCCGGCTTGATGCCCGACTCGTACGGTATCCCTCGCTCCGGCCCGCGGTGGCGTTCGCCGAGCAGCGCCGAGACCACGATGATCGCCATCACGATGAACAGGACGAGGGCGGCGTAGAGCACGGCCGGCCAGACTGCCACCGCCACGAGTAGACCAGTCACGCAAGTCCACCTGGTGCACGTTGCCCCGTCGCCCGTCGCTGCGATGCTGGACGCGGGGACCGTCCGCATGGTAGAGAACCTATCAGTATCAAGGGGAGCGGCCCGTGTCACGCTTCCCGCGCGATATTTTTTCGGTGGCGACGGTCCGGCACGGTAGCATGGCGGCAAGACGCGAAGGACCGGGGGTCCTGCACATGGGTCGAGCGGCGGTGCGAAGCGGGGAGCGGAGAGGCAGGTGGCTTGGTCTGCCGGCACTGCTGTGCGTCGTCCTCTTCGTCCTGTGCGCCGTCGCCGTAGCGGCCGGCGCCTCTTCGTCGCCGAGCTCCTCGCCGTCTGCTGAGGCTTCTCCCGGCGCCAATCCCGCCGTCGAGGCGGCGGGTGACCCCGCGGCCGAGGTCTTTGCGGAGAACTGCTCCGGGTGTCACGGGAGTCGCGGCGAGGGTGGCTTCGGGCCGAGGCTCGCGGCCGCCGGCTTCGCGAGCCTCGTCGCGCCGATGGTCGAAGAGGGCGGCATCCAGATGCCGGCCTTTGGCGACCAGCTGAGCGACCCCCAGATCCAGGGCGTGGCGGAGTACGTCGCCGCTCACATCGCCGACCCCGCAGCGCGCACGGCGGTGACCGCCGAGGGCGGCGAGACCTACCGCCTCTACTGTGCGGGCTGCCACAGCACTACCGGCCGCGGCGGCGCGCTCACCCGCGGCCGCAATGCGCCCGATATCTCGCAGTATCCAGCGGCCGAGGCGCTCGCCGCCATGATCCTCGGGCGCGGCAACATGCCCGCCTTTGCCGGTAACACCCTCGATGTGCGCCAGCAGGCCGCCGTGGGTCTCTACGTCGGCGTCCTCGTAGATCCGCCATCGCCGGGCGGCCGCGGCCTCGGCTACCTGGGGCCGGTGACCGAGGGCGCCGTGTCGGCCATCGCCCTGCTCATGCTGATCTTCCTCGCCGTGTGGCTGGCGTGGAAGTCGCGGACGGCGAAGCCGTGAGCGACCTCGAGACCGGCACGCACGGCGCCCCGCCCGTCCCTGGCGATAGTCCACCGCCGGCCCACGGCGGCGGTAGGCCGCCGGGCTGGCCGGTGGCCATCGGGCTGCTCGTGACCGTCGCCGGATCCGTAAGCTTCGTCGTGGCGTTCGTCGCGAACGCCAGCACCGCCTGGCTCGGAGGCTCGCTGGCGGCCGCCTTGCTCGGCCTCGGCATGGCGTTCGCCTACTGGGGCCGCGACCTCTCCGGGGACGAGGTCATCAGCGGTCCGTACCCGGCGCCGCACGACGACGCCCCCGGCGCAGCGGCGCTGGGCGGCGACCTCGAGCAGAGCGCCGGCGTCATCACGCGGCGCGGCGCCCTGGCGAAGTTCCTCGTCTTCGGCGTCGCCGTCTTCGCCCTCAGCCAGGCCGTCATCCTCGGGGC
>JAPLCL010000138.1 GCA_026392265.1 Actinomycetota bacterium | reverse complement strand
CCAACTCCACGCTGAGCTGCGCCGACGCCATCGGCAAGGCGCTCGAGCGGCGCTACGTGGCCGGCGCCGCCGCGGCCGCGGCCGGCGAATCGCAGCCGCAACTCTCGTTCGCCCAGGTGGCACAGGGCGCCTGCCCCGATTGCGGCAGCGACATGCGGCACGAGGGCGGCTGCGCGGTGTGCAACAACCCATCGTGCGCCTATAGCAAGTGCAGCTGAGGCGCGGGCGGGCTCGCGCTCCTCGTCGCTTCCGCCGGCACGTTTGACACACTCCGCCCTGCGACGGGTACAGTAGGCATGCAGAAGTCCCCGGCCGCCGCCTGCGGCGGCCGTCCACGACCGACAAGGGGAGGAAGACGATGACCGACACCCCCAAGCCCGAGGCGCCCGTGGCCACGAGCGGTGTGACCATCTCCGACAACGTGGTGGCCAAGGTGGCCTTCAAGGCGATCACCGGCATCGAGGGCATCCACGCCCTGGGCGGCGGCAGCTCCCGCGCCCTGGCCGGGCTGCGTGGCGACAAGGGCACGCCCGGTATCAGCGTCGACCTTCGCGACGGCAGCGTCGACATCGACATCACCATGAGCATCGTGTTCGGCTCCAGCGTGCCCAGCATCGCCGAGGCCTGCCGCAAGGCGGTCACTGAGCAGGTCGAGGGCACCACCGGGCTCAAGGTGCGTGCCGTCAACGTCCTCGTCACCGATGTCGTCTTCCCGGAGGAGCAGGCTGCCTCCGACGACTGACAGGCGGCCTCCGGCCGGGGTCGCGCCGGCGGTGGTCACGCGGGTGGCGACGTTCGTGCTGCTCGTCGCCGCCGGCGTCGTGGCGCTGCTGTTCGCCATGCGGCTCACGGCGGCCGCGTTCAGTTGCGACTTCTCGCCGTTCTCGTACCTCGGCATCACCGCCGACCATGCGGCGCGGGCGTGGCTGCTGGCGGGGGTCGTGATTGTGCTGGCCGTGCTCCTGTGGCTCGTGCTGCGGCACGGCGAGGAGATGCTCTGGCTGCGCGGCGACGCCGGCGGCGTCCTCGTGCCGGCCGCTGCCCTCGCGCGCCTCGCCGAGGAGACCGCGTGCCGGCACCCCGATGTCATCCGCGCGGAGGCCGCGCTCCGCATCCGTGAGGGCGCTCCCAGCGGCCGGGTGCGCGTCTACGGCCGGCCGCTGGCCGACCCCGCGCGCCTTGCCGCCGAGGTCGAGCCCGCGGTGCGGGAGCGGCTGGCGAGGGTCGTCGGCGTCGCGCCGGCGAGCCTCGTGGTGCGGCCGCGTGTCCTCACGGTGCCGCAGCTCAAGAGGCACCTTCCGTGACCGCCACCGGACGTGTCGTCGCGGTCATCGTGGGCTTCGTGGGGCTGCTGTTCGCGGCCGCCGACCTGGTGCGCGAGGCCGTGCTGGCCAACGAGCGCAGCCTCGAGTGGCCGTTCGCCGACTGGTGGTCGCAGCTCACCACGGATTCCACCTGGGCGACGGCGGTCGCTGCGGCCGCGGTGGCCGTCGTGGCGGTGGCGCTGATCGTCCTCGGCGTGCGCCAGCTGCGACCGGCGCGCCGTGCCGGTGGCCAGGTGGAGCTCGGCGATGAGGCGGGGCGCGCGCGCCTCGACCTCCCCGCCATTGAGAAGACGTTGCGCCGGCGACTCGAAAAGGACCTCCCCGGCGTGAAGACGCGTGCTCTTGAGCTCACCAATCGTGGCGACGGCTGGTGGGTGCGCGTCGAGGCCGAACTGCCCGCCCGCGACGTGCTCGGCGTGCAGGCGCGCGCCGTCGGGCTGCTGCAGGCCGATCTGGTGCGCATGGGCGGTCTGCGCCTGGATGGACTCAACGTGGTCGCCACGCGTCTTACGTGAACGAGCTTGGGGCGGGGACCGAAGAAAAAAGAAGACCTGGGATTCGCCAGGTCTTCGTGAGAGGCCGCCCCGTGGGCGCTGGGGTCTGTGCTTCTCCTGTGTATGAGCATACACCTCATCTGTACCCCGAATGCAAGGGCCTGCAACCGTTGTCACCGTGGCCGTTGACGATCGCGAGGAGCACGAGGCCGGGGGCGTGAGACCGTGACGGCGGAGCTCTATCGTCCCGACCTGGTGGCCTCCGATCTCGACGGCACGCTGCTGAGCCCCGAGCTCGAGTTCTCGCCCGAGCTGCCGGGTGCGCTCGCGGCGCTCGCCGCCGCCAGGGTGCCCTTTTTGATCTGTACCGGGCGTATGTTCCGCAGTGCCCGCCGCGTGGCGGCCCAGCTCGGTCTGCGGCACGGGCCGATCGTCTGTTACCAGGGCGCCATGGTCGTCGACCTGACCACGGGCCAACGCCTGCTGCACCGGCCGATGGAAGGCGAGGTGGCGGCCGCGGTGGTGCATCGGCTGCGAGAGCTCGGCCGCCATCTCAACGCCTACATCGACGACCAGCTCTATGTGGAGCAGCTCGACGACTGGGCGCGGCAGTACGCGGAGTACGCCGAGGTGGGCATCGAGCTCGTCGCTGATCTCGCCGCCGAGGTCGCGGCGCGCCCGCCGACCAAGTTCGTGGTCCTCAGCGAGCCGGAGGACGTGGACGTGCTGCTGCCGCGGCTGCAGGAGGAGTGGGGCGAGCGCCTCTTCGTGGCGCGCTCGCAGGCGTCGTACATCGAGCTCGCCGCCCAGGGCGTGAGCAAGAGCGGCGCCCTGCAGTGGCTCTGCGACCGTGACGGCCTGCGGCGCGAGTGCACGGTCGCCTGCGGCGACGCCCAGAACGACCTCGACATGCTGCGTTGGGCCGGGCTGGGCGTGGCGATGGCGGAGGCGGCGCCGGACGTGCGGGCCGCCGCCGACCTCGTGGTGCCTCGCGCCGAACTGCCTCAGCTCCTGGCGAGACTCGCCGCGGCGCCGCGCGACTGAACGGCCCGCGTAGACGCGCGGGCTCCATGGCTGGTCGCGGGCGGCACTGAGCGTTCGAGAAAGGCCGAAGGCGGCGCCTGGAGGGGAAGCGCCGCCTTCGTGGGGCCCGGGTGCCTGATGGAAAGGGCACCGCTGTATCCCCTGACGGGATGCGCCTTCACATCATTAGACTATGAATGCGCACTAAAATAATACGGCCGTAGGGTCTCGCGGTCAAGCTCTTTCGCGCGCCGCTCAGCGCCCCGTCGCCGTGATCGTGAAGGGCGCCGACCGGGCGCCGCCGTTGGTCACCGTGGCGGCGACGCGGGCGCGCAGGCTCGAGGTACCCAGCGGCGGCTTCCAGATGAGGTCGGCGGAACGATCGGCATCGAGTTTGACGGTCTTGAGCAGCACCCAGGCGCCGCCGCTGGCTTTGCGCTCGAACAGCACGGGCTGGCCCGGCTTGCCCGGCAGGACATCGGCCGTGAGCTTGACGGCGGATCCCACAGGCACGGAGCTCCTGCCGGCGCGCAGCGTGACCGCCTGCCGCACGACCACGGCGGCTCTCGCGCTCGTGCCCAAGGCGGTTGCATCGCCGCCCCATTCGGCCACGATCATAGCGTTGCCCGTCCAGCCGCTGAGGCGCTGGCTGAACACGGCCCCGCCGCGCCCGTTGGGCGTGGCCACGACGGTCGCGATCTTGACCTTCTCGCCGGTCGCCGACGACAGCTTGTAGAGGTCCACGGTCGTCTCTCCGGCGGTCTCGGTGAGCGTTCCGCTCACGGCGAACGCCCCCTTGTAGGGCACGCTGGCGGGCGTTGCGCGGAGCCGCAGCTGACTGGTGCGCCGCTGGATGGAGCCGGTCACGTAGCTTCCGCTCACCGTGAGCGTGGTCTCCACCGGTTCCACGCCCGCGTCGGCCGCGCCGAGGTCGGGCGAGAACACGACCACGAGCTGGTCGTTGGTGGGCAGCGCGCGGACGGCGGCGACGCGCTGCGCCACGGTCTGGCGGTCGTCCACGGCGGTGCGCGCCCGGTTGCCACCCACAGGGCTCTCCGGACCGTCGTCTGGGCTGGGCCCCACGGCCGCGGGATAGACGCTGAGCGCCCCACTTGGAGAGGCGCCCGCCGGCAGCCGGAGCTCGCCGACGGCGGTGATCGGGGTCTCCTGGCCGTAGGCGAACAGCGTGACCTCGACCTTGTTGGTCGCGCCGGCCTTCAGGCCGCTGGGGAAGCGCGCGCCGGCGATGCGCGCGGAGGTGCGCGCCGGGCCGGCGTCGGCCGTCATGTCGACCGACAGGATGGTGGCCGGGGCGGTGCCGTCTGGATCGTCGACCAGCATGCTGAGCATGGTCGCCGCATCGGCGTTGAGAGCGCCGAGCACGTTATACGAGTCGTCCCACATGTTGGTGCGCACCACTGTGGAAGGCGCACCCACGCCGTCGGACACCACGATCGTCGTCGTGGTCACCGCGCTGCCCGGCGTGGCCGCGTTGTCGCTGGCGTTGTAGCCGGCCGCGGCGAGGATGTCGGCGGCCAGCAAGGCCCAGTCGGCGTCGAAAAGGCTCCGCGGCATGAACGATGCTTCGCGGCCCACCACGCCTTGCGGCTGGAGCTTCACGCTGGCCGTCACCGGCGACTCCACCGGCATGTCGCCGAGCCTGCCCGCCAAGCCCGAGCCGCGGTCCTGCAGCACGCTGCCGCGCACGCTGCCCGGGGTCATGACCTTGTAGGGGTCCATGTTGCTCGACCACACGCCGTTCACGGTCGCGTTGGCCAGGTAGAACTCCACGTCGCCGTCGCCGAAGAAGGGATGACCGAACATGACCACCCGGTCGCCGTCGTTCCACGTGATCGTGCCCGAGCCGCTGAACAGCACGTCTCCGCGGGACAGCAGCACGCTCACGCCGGCGCCGCCGATAAGTGGGCTGGTGAAGGCCGGCTCCGAGCCGGTGAGCTGAGCGCCGTAGGGCGCCACGTCGCAGCCGTGCTTCTCGAAGAGCGCGGCGAGATGCTTGTAGGCCGCGCTCTGCGGCGGCAGACCCGAGATAGCCACAGTGGCGAGCGGCGCCATGACGACCGTTCCGGCCGTCAGGGTGACGGTACGTGCCTCGCGCGCCGAGCGCGCGACCACGACGTGCGAGAGCGTAGCGCCCCCGACCTTGAGCGGCTGCGGAAGCGCTAGTGGCATGGGGTTCGGGAGAAACGTGTCTTCCATGGCGGCCATGTACTCGACCGGCGTGGCGAGGCCGAGGTAGCCGCGCGTGAAGATGTCGCCGTACGACACCGCGCCGACGAGCTTGTCGCCCCCCTGACCGACCACGTAGAGCGGGCTGCCGCTCATGCCGTGGGCGATGCCGCCGATCTCCTCGATGGCCGGGCCCTTGGCCTGGAAGAGGATCAGCGACCCTTCAGGGATGGAGTAGGGCACCGTGCTGCGCACGGTGACCGGGATCTGCACGATGTCGGAGCCCTTGAGCACCGTCTTGAAGTAGCCCTCGAGGGTGCCGCCGGGCGCCGCGTCCAGAAGCGCCTGCAGCTGCGCCACCGTGAGCGTCGGCTCGGGGGGCGCAGCCGCAGCGGCCGCCGCGCCCAGGCACACGGCCAGGGTGCAGGCGAGCGCCAAGGCGACGCGGGTGAGGGCGCGGCGCGGCGCGCGAGGGCTTGGCTTCATGTGATCCTCCCATCGGGTTGCCGCGCGCGAGACGCACCCGGGCGCGCGGCGTGCTGGCACATTCTACGTCGGGAGACGTGCGCCCGTCAGGCGGGGTTCGTCGCCGTCAGGCTCGGCCGCGCCCGGCGCCGCTCAGGCCGATACGCTTCTTGACCTCGGCGTAGCGGTGGGAAAGGGAACGCTCGTGCGCCTCCTCGTCTCGCAGGAGCTGCTCGAACAGGCGGCAGGCCTCGGGGTCGGCGCAACGCGCGAGGCCCTCACGGTACTTCTGCTGGGCGGCGTGCTCGTCGGCGATCGCCGCCTCCAGGATCGCGAGCAGCCCCTCGTCGCCGATGAGGCCGCTGTCGGCGGGTTCGGCGACGAGCGGCTCGGAGATCGGCTCGTCGGGCAT
>JAPLCL010000294.1 GCA_026392265.1 Actinomycetota bacterium | reverse complement strand
CCGCTGGCCGGCTCTACCTGCCCGCCGGCCAGGCTCTTGGCGTAGAACCCGCGCGGCGTCGCCGCGATGATGTCGTCGGCGGTGGAGTCGCCCGGGGCGATGTACGTGGTGGTCATCCGCGGGATCGGCACTTGGCGAAACGACTGGCGGCGGCCGTTGCCCGTGGGTGCGGCCCCGGCCTCGCGAGCACGCAGCCGGTCGTACAGGTAGCCGGTGAGCCGCCCGCCCTCGATGACAAGCGTCTTCTGGGTCGGCACGCCTTCGTCGTCGAAGGCCTGCGAGCCCCAGCCGTTGGGCAGCGAGCCGTCGTCGTAGGCGCTCACGATGGGCGCCGCGACGACCTCGCCCATCTTGCCCGCGTAGATGCTCGCGCCCTTGGCGATGGCGTCGGCCTCGAGGCCGTGGCCACAGGCCTCGTGGAACAGCGTGCCGCCGAAGCCGTTGGCCATGACCACGGGCATGGCGCCCACGGGCGCCGGCCGCGAGCCCAGCATGATGAGCGCCTTCTCGGCGGCCGTGGTCGCCACGGCGCGCGCCGTGGCCTCGTCGACCAGTTCGAAGCCCGCGCTGCCGCCGACGGTCTCGTGGCCGGTCTGGATGACGTCCCCACGACGCGCCACGACCTGCACCGTGAAGCGCGTGCGCGTGCGATCGTCGTACACCAGGTCGCCGAGCGAGTTCGCGATGAGCACCTTCTGGCGCGTGTCGCCATACCCGACGGTGGCCTGCGCGACCTCAGCGCCGGCGGCTCGCGCGGCCTCGTTGCCGGCACGCACCAGCTGCGCCTTGCGGGCGATGGCCACGCTCTCGGGCGGGACTTTGACGGCATGACGGCCGGGGTCGCTGCGCACCAGGCCGAGATCGATCACCGCGGAGCCGCCGTCGCCGCCGCGCACCGCCGCGGCGACGGCGTCGGCGGCAGCGGCCATGCCGGCCTCGTCGAGCGCGTCGCTGTAGGCGTAGTAGGTGTGCTCGCCGGACAGCAGGCGCACGGCGGCGCCGACCTCGCGGCCTCCGCTTGTCTGCTCGATGCGCCCGTCCTCGAGGCGCAGGCTGAGGTTGTCGCGGTCTTCCACGAAGACCTCGGCGAAGTCGCCGCCGCGGCGCAAGGCGCGCGCGATGGTGGCCTGCAGCAGCCCCAGGTCGAACGCGGCGATGTCCATCACGCGCCGCGCGCGAAGCCGCGGCGCACTCCGGCCGCGGCGCTCTGCAGCTCGGCGACTCCCGGGTCGCCGGCGGCCAGCGACTGCTCGCCGCCGTCCTCCAGGCCGAGCAGCACCGGCGAGGGCGCCGTTGCGCGCCTGCGGCGCGCGTACACCGCCGCCCCGGCAAGGCCCAGAACGGCCAGTACGATGACGACTGTGCGTAGCTTCACTGCCCCTCCTCTTCGGCGAAGGCGTCGCCCAGACAGGTGCGCAGGTCGAACAGGAGGAGCCCCACGGCCGGTCGCGGCCCGGTGACGGCGGCGATGCGCCGTCCGCGCGCGGCAAGCATCGCCACGGCGCCGTTCGCGTCCTGCACGACCACATGGTCGAGCAAGCTTTCGCCGAAGGCCGCGGCGCGCGCGACCGCCGCCTCCCAGAGCCGGGCGGCGGTGACGCCCAGGTCGGCGGCCACCACTCCGGGTCCGGCGGCGGCGATGTCGCCTTCAGGGCCCAGCACGGCCACACCCTGGATGTCGGTGGAAACGTTCAGAAGATCGCGGATGGCCTCGTCGATGGTCACTGGCCCCTCCCTGCGGATGCGGACGGTCGCTACTCTATCACCGCCCGTCGGCGGCGGGCCCTCCACCGTCGGGCGAGAACGTGCAGAGCATCTCGCAACGCTCTCCGCCGCAGCTGATGCGGCAATCGCCGGGGCTTATACGCAGGCGTCCGAGACCGGCGGTCACGACCTCGAGCACGCCCTCCAGGAAGGCGCGGTGCATGGCACAGACGAGGTCCGGGTCGGCGCCCGAGAGCTCGCGAAAGGTGCAGTTGTTGACGACGACCTCGAGGGCCTCGTCGCGCCAGGCGACCTCGGGCAGGAGCCCCTGTTCGTCGGCGACGCGCCGCACCAGCTCGGCCGCCGCAGCCGCCTCGCGCGGCGCACGGGCTTCGCCCGCCAAGGCCTGCCGTCCCTCGGCCGCGCCGGCCTCGTGGCACACGCGCAGCGCGTCGTCGCGCGAGCCGCCGGCCGACAGCGATTCGAGCGCCAGCCGGGAGAGCAGCTCGTAGCGCCGGGGGGGGAAGCCGAAGGTGACCACAAGATCGCTGAGACGATACAGCTTCGCGGGTCGACCGCCGCCGCTCGTGCGGCGGAAGTCGGTGGCCAGAAAGCCCGCCTGCTCAAGTTTGGAGAGGTGCATGCGGGCCACATTGGGGTGGAGGCCGAACCGCTCCGCGATATCGGCCACCGTGACGTCCTCACCGGGATGTTCGGCGATGGCCCGATAGATCCGATACCGGGTATCGTCGGCCAGCACTGCCGATAGTTCGTGATCGCGGTCCACGCACTTCCCTCCAGGTGATCGCCTTCGAGCGATAGTACAGTCCGCGCGTTCACCTGTAAACACGGTGCGTGTAGTGCCAAACCGCCGGGCAGGCTCGGCATCGGGGTGGGGACGAGACCGGAGGGCCGGATCAGGCCTCGAGGACGTACCGCGAGGAGATGCTGACGGCGGGCCGCAGCGTGGCCTCCACCGAGCAGTACTTCGTCTCCGACAGTCCGATGGCGCGCTGCACCTTCTTCTCGTCCAGCGTGCCCTTGAGGTAGTAGACGATCTCGAGGGAGACGAAGCGCTTGGGGTGCTCGTCGGCTTTCTCGCCATGGACCTCGACGCGCAGACCCTCGAGCGGCTGCCGCATCTTCTGCAGTATCGAGATGACGTCCATGCTTGTGCAGCCGGCCAAGGCGACGGCGAGCAGCTCCATGGGCGTCGCCCCCTGCCCGGGCTCGTCAAGCCCGGAGGCCATGTCCAGGCGCCCGTGGGCCGTCACGCCCTCAAGCAGCAAGCCCTCGCCTTTCCAACTCACGATCACGGGTCCGCTCGTCGCCATACCGTCCCTCGCTCCCTCCGCGGGCGGCGCCCGCGGTCGACTCCGGTGTCTGCACAGGTATACCGTGCGCTAAACTCAGCGATGGCGCCGCCTCTCCCGGCGCGCCGCCGCAGCCCCAGCGAGCGAAGGAGCCCTCTTGACCATCCTGCAGGCCATCATCCTGGGCATCGTTCAGGGACTCACGGAGTTCCTGCCGATCTCCAGCTCCGGGCACCTGCTCATCGTCCCCTGGTTGTTCAACTGGCACTTCCTGCTCGAGAACCCCGAGCTCAACAAGACCTTTGACGTCGCCCTGCACCTGGGTACCTTCTTCTCGCTGATCGCCTACTTCTGGCGCGATATCGGCAGGCTCCTTGCGGCCTGGGTACGCACCATCACCCACCGCAAGCTGGATTCGCCCGAGGGTAAGCTGGCATGGCTGATCATCGTCAGCACGATCCCCGCGGCGATCGTCGGGGTCGCCTTCGAGGACGTCATCGTCACCCGGCTGGGGCAACCGTGGATGATCGCCGTGCTCATGATCGTGTTCGGCCTCGTGATGTGGCTCGTCGACCGGACGGCGAAGCTGGACCGCGACATCGACGCGCTGACCTGGGGCGACTCGCTGATCATCGGCGTGGCGCAGGCGCTTGCTCTGGCCCCGGGCGTCTCGCGCTCCGGTATCACCATGGTCACCGGGCTACTCCTGCGCCTCAACCGCGAGGCGGCAGCGCGCTACTCGTTCCTCATGAGCATCCCGGTCATCGGCGGCGCCGCCGCGTACAAGGGCCTGCAGATCGCCCAGGACGGCCTGCCCGCCGGGACCGCCACGCCGTTCGCCGTGGGGATCGCCTCGGCGGCGCTCAGCGGGTTCGCGGCGATCTGGTTCGTGCTCGCCTACCTCAAGCGCCACACCTTCGACCTGTTCGTTATCTACCGTATCGCCATCGGCGTGGGCATGCTGATCCTCATCGCTACCGGGGTGCGCGCGGCGACCGGCATCTGAGCAGCCCCCTCGTATAGAATCCAGAACCCAGCGACCAGGAGTCACCGGTGCGCAACCTCTCTCGCGGCGACCGCGGCAAAGAAGTCCTTGACGTCCAGACCCGCTTGCGCGGGCAGGGCTTCGAGCTAGGCCGCGAGGGCGTCGACGGGTTCTTCGGCCC
>JAPLCL010000355.1 GCA_026392265.1 Actinomycetota bacterium | reverse complement strand
CGGCCGCTGCCGTCCAGGCGACGGGTCTCTTCGTCGACCGCCGCCCACACTTCAGCGGCGTCTTCCAGCTCGCGCTTGTCGCGGACGCGCACGTTGACCAGCTTCTGCGGCAGACGCGTCATGACGCGGGCCGCCTCGGCGAGCGTCACGTCCATCTCGCGCAGCGCCTGCAACAGCAGCAGCGCCGTGGCCAGACCGTCACCGGTGGTGCACACGTCACGGTTGATGATGTGGCCCGACTGCTCGCCGCCCAGGAGGTAGTCGCCCTCGAGCATCTTCGCCACCACATACCGGTCACCGACGTCGGTGACGAGTACCTCGATGCCCTCGCGCTTCATCGCGAGATGGAAACCAAGATTGGTCATCACCGTCGTGACGACAGTATCGCGGCGGAGCTTGCCCTGCGCCTTGAGGTGCCGGGCGAGGATGGCGATGATGAAGTCGCCGTCCACGAGCTCGCCGGCGGCGTCCACGGCGAGTACGCGGTCACCGTCGCCGTCGAAGGCCAGCCCCAGATCGAACCCGTCGGCGGCGACGATCTTCTGCAGCGCGCCGATGTGCGTGGAGCCGCAGCCCGCGTTGATGTTGGTGCCGTCGGGCTCGGCGAAGAGCACGGTGAAGTCGGCGCCCGACTCGGCCAGTGCCAGCGGCGCCGCCCGCGACATGGCGCCGTGAGCGCAATCGATGGCGATCTTCATGCCGCTGAGGTCGAGCGGGATACGCTTGACCACGTCCCATACGTAGCCCTCAAGGGCTCCCTCGAGGAACTCGGCGGAGCCGAACCGGTCGCCGGCCAGCGACTGCAGATCGTGATGCGCGATGTGCGCCTCGATCTCCGCTTCTTCGTCGTCGGTGAGCTTGACCCCGGCGCCGGTGAAGAACTTGATGCCGTTGTCGGCATAGGGGTTGTGTGAGGCGCTGATGACGACGCCGGCGTCTGCGCCACGCTGGGGGACCAGCGTGGCGAGCCCCGGCGTCGGGATCACGCCGGCGATCTCCACGCGCGCGCCGCCGCTGGTGAGGCCGGCCGTAAGAGCCGCCTCGAGCATCGGCCCCGACAAGCGCGTGTCCCGGCCGATCACGAACAGCGGGTGCGGGCCGGCCTTCTTGGCCAGCACGACCGCCGCCGCACGCCCGACTTGCACGGCGAACTCGGGGGTGAGCAGCTCGCCGGCTACGCCGCGGATGCCGTCGGTGCCGAAGTAGGTGCCCATGGGAAGACCAGTCCGTGTACTCGAGGGTGGTGGCGCGTCCGCGCCGCTAGCTAGTCCCAGCTGCCCAAGCTCAGGTGGACCCCCAGCAGCTTCGCCATGAGCCAGACCGCGGCGGCGGCCACCGCCACGACGAGCATTATCAACGGCACGAAGCTCCACGTCGTGGCATTGAGGAGGGAAACGACCGCGAAGATGGCGACGGGTGCAGACAAGACGATGGCGAACTTCTTCCACGCAGGTGCGGTGTTTCGTCTGCGCCTGGGCGCGGTGCTTCTTCTCCTTCTCGACCCAAACGCCATCGCTGACTCCTCAGAAGTGGTTGGCGCTCATCCTAGCACCTGCAGGTCGTGGCGGACGGCGAAGGATGCGGCCGGGAAGCGGCGCGCGCTCACAACGACGACGGGCCGCCGTAGGGCAGCCCGTCGGGAAGATGCGTGTGAGGCTTGCCGTCAGCGCTTGCTGAACTGCGGCTTCTTGCGGGCCTTGTGGAAGCCGGCCTTCTTGCGCTCGACCTTGCGGTCGTCGCGGGTGAGAAAGCCGGCGCGCTTGAGCGGCGTGCGCAAGGTCTCGTCGGCCTCGCAGAGCGCACGGGCGATGCCGTGACGCACGGCCCCGGCCTGCGCCGAGATGCCGCCGCCGTGCGCATTGACCGTGACATCGAACTTGCCGGCGGTGTGCGTGGTCTCGAAGGGCATCTGGGCGATGGTCTCGAGCACCTTGCGCCCGAAGTAGGCGTCGATGGGACGGCCGTTGATGACGACCGTGCCGAC
>JAPLCL010000046.1 GCA_026392265.1 Actinomycetota bacterium | reverse complement strand
CCGCGGCCTTCTCGCGGGCGCGCTCGAGCATCGCCTCCGTGAAGTCGAGACCCACGACCTCGCAGCCGGGACACTCCTCGGCAAGGGCGAATGACAGATCGCCGGTGCCGCAGCAGGCGTCGAGCACGCGGTCCCCCGGTGCCGGCGCCGCTTGTCGCGCCGCAATACGGCGCCAATGCCCGTCGCGGCCGCCCGTCATGAGCCGGTTCATGAGGTCGTAGCGCGGCGCGATGCCGCCGAACATGGCCGCGATACGTTGCGGGTCGCGGTCGACCGGGAGAGCGCGCCCGTCGTCGGGCGCGCCCGCGGGCGTCAGCGCCGGCCCCCGTCCCACGGGGGGAACAGGGTCTGTTCAAAACCGAGCGCCGCGATGACCTTGCCGACGATATGGTCGACGGCGTCCTGCAGCGTCCGCGGCCGCGAGTAGAAGCCGGGCATCGCCGGCAGCACGATCGCGCCGGCCTCGGCAAGCTCGAGCAGCCGGCGCAGGTGGATCTGCGTAAGCGGCGTCTCGCGCGGCACCACGACGAGCGGCCGCCGCTCCTTGAGCGCCACGTCGCCGACGCGGTGGATGAGCGTGCGCGTCGTGCCGAGAGCGATATGCGCGACCGTCGACACCGAGCAGGGGCAGATGACGGCGGCGTCGGGGAAGCTGCTGCCGCTGGCCGGACGCGCCGCAAGGTCGTCGGCGGCGTACACCTCCGCGGTCACGCCGGCGCGCTCGAGGAAGGCGGCGGTCACGGCGTCGCGGCCTTGCGCCGGCAGCTCCAGCTCGTGCTCGAGCACGAGCACGCCGCTGTCGGATATGCAGAGCTGCAGCTCGCAGCCGGCCGCCGCCAGCGCCTGGACAAGGCGTAACACGTAGGGCGCGCCGCTGGCGCCACTGATGCCGACGAAGACCGTGGATGGAGGCGTCTGGGTCATGAGAGGCTCCCGCTAGCGGCGCAGGCCGCCGTCGTCAGTTGATGGAGCCGGTGTGGCACTGGCCACCCCAGCAGCCCTCCGGGCCCGTGCCACCGTTACCATGGCACTTCATGCAGATGCTGCCGCTGTTGTACACATGGTTCGGGTGGTCGGCGATGAAGGCGCTGCCGTGCGGCAGCTCCACGCCGTGGCAGGCGACGCAGAACGAGCTGCTGTGGCACTTGGTGCAGAGGCCCGGCGACGCGCTCGCGGTACTCGGATGCGTCCCCACCCAGCCGGCCGGGTGCGGCATCGGCAGGCCGTGGCAGTCGATGCAGCTGTTCTTGCCGTGGCACTTGACGCACTTCTCGGGGTGGTCCTGAGCGTAGGTACCGTGAGCGCTCGTCCAGCCGCCGGGATGCGGCATCGGCAGGCCGTGGCACTTGATACAGAACGTGGGATCGTCCTTGAGGTGGCACGACACGCAGATGGTCTTGCCACGGTCGAGGACGATGCCGCCGTGCACCTGGTTCCAGCGCTCGGGGTGCGGCATCTCCAGCCCGTTGTGGCAGTCGCTGCAGAAGCTCGCCTTCTCGTGGCAGCCACGGCACTCCGTGGCGTCGATCTGCAGGTTCATGGCCACCTTGGGCGCACTCGCCGGCACGCCGTTGATGTGGCAGGTGCTGCACGTATCCGGCAGCTGCTTGCCGTCGTGGCAGCGCGCGCAGATCGACATCTTGTTCTGGCTGGTCCGCGAGATGGCCGGGCGCGTGCCGGGGTGCGAGATGTTGGCGTGGCAGGTGATGCACTGATAGCCGGCCTCGCGCAGACCCTTGTGATTGACGCGGATGTTGCCGACCACGAGGTCCTTTTCGATCTGGGAGTTGGGGTGGCACTGGGCGCAGTTGCCCGAACCCACGAAGGTGGTGATCGGGTGCTCGTACTGGTTGGAGGCGTAGAGGATGAGGTTGGTGGCGCCCTGCAGGTTGCGGATGAGGTAGTTGAACACGCCGGGCTTGGTGTGGCACTTCTGGCAGCCCACGCCGGCGCGATAGTGGGCGGTCTGTTTGTAGGTGACCACCTCGGGCTTGATCATGTGGCACACCTCGCAGGTGTCGATACGGTTCACGGCGGAGAAGCCGATGATGGCGGCCGCAAAGAGCACGCCGAGGGCCACGAGCACGCCGAGGATCCAGCGGCCCGGGACACGCCCTTCAAGCAGGATGCGGCCCTTTTCGGGCTTGCGCTCGGCCACGCTCTACTCGCCCCCCACGATCGCTGAGGAGCTCGGCGCCGGCGTGGCCGGAAGCGTGTACTTCGCGCCGCCGAGCAACTTGTGTGCCTGAGGGTCGCCGCCCGCGTGCAGGTCGTGACACGCCTGGCAGTTGGCCACCACGTGGCAGTTGAAGCAGGTGTCGGAGCCGACGCGCGTTGTCGTCGCAGGGTGGGTCGCGAGGAAGTCGCTGGGGTGCGGCATCGGCACTTTGTGGCACGTCTTGCAGTAGTCCTTGGTGTCGTGGCACTGGTCGCACACCTTGGTGTCGCCGCGTTTGTCGACGGTGAGGCCGTGCTCGGAGATCCACGTTGTGGGATGCGGCATGAGGATGCCGCTGTGGCACTTGGAACAGGCATCCTTCGCGACGTGGCAGGCGCTGCACGTGGAGAGGATGCCGACGGCGCCGTGTCGCGTGGACCAGCCGGGCTCCTTGTGGTTCGCCGGCATGGCGCCGTAGTCCCTCTTCGTGTGACAGAGGTCGCAGCGCGACGTGGCCACCGTGCCGTCGGGCGCCCTGTACTGGTTGTTGTGGCAGATCAGGCACTGGTCCATGCTCGGGTAGGTGCGCGAGCCCACCGGGACTGCGTCACCGTGCGCCTGCGTAGAGTGGCAGCGCATGCACAAGAACCCGGCCGCGATGAGATGCTTGTGCTGCACGCGGATGCCGTTCTTGGACACCGGGTGGAACAGCAGGTCGTTGTTGTGGCAGCGACGGCACGACTGGTTGAGCACGTAGCCGAGGATGGGCTTCTCGTAGTCGCCGGTGAGCTGGGCGATGGGCTGCTGCAGGGCCTCGAGCTTCGCGGTGAGGAAGAAGAACGGGCCCGGCTTACTGTGGCATTGCTCGCAGTTGACGTCGCGGTGGGCTGATTTCTTGTACTCCTCGACGTAGGGCACGTGGCTCTTACAGGTGGCGCAGAACTGCGGCGTCGAGGTCGCGGCGAGCGCGACGCCGATGCCCACCACCACCACCGTGAGGAGGATGGCGGAGATGGTGAGACCGCGCGCTGTGAGGCGAAAGCTCATACGTCAGCCACGGATCTTCGGCACGGCCGGCCGCGAGCTGTGGACCTGGCTTCTGTGACACAGTGCGCAGCCGTACCCGTTGGAGTGCCGGGCGGCGCGGCCGTGGCAGCGCAGGCACACTGAATTGGGCGGCGTCCGCTGGGTCGCGTGGTACTTCCCTGCGTGACACGTACGGCAGCTGGTGATGCCGGAGCCGAGAGCGCTGGCGTGCAGCTTCTTCGAGTGGCACGTGGAGCAGACGTAGCTCTTTGTGACCGTGGTCGAGTGCTGCGCCTTGGCGGCCGGACCCGTGCCGGTGCCCTTGTGGCAGGTGGCGCACGTGCTCTGGGGGACGTTCTTGCCGGCGTGCCTCTTGGCGTGGCAGGCGCGGCAGTCCTTCTGCGAGGTGGTCTTGGACTGCCCGTGGTGAAAGGCGGCGATGCCCGTGTGGCAGGTGAGGCACGCGACCTTGCCGGCGTGCTGCTTGTAGCCGTCGCCGTGACAGTCGGAGCAGGCCGGCGGCTGCGGTTTGGTGTTGTGCACCTGCGCGGCGTGGCACTTCAGGCAGTCGGGCGTGCCGAAGGTCGTGGCCGGGTGGCACGCGTTGCAGGTGGCCGGCACCGGCGGCCTGTTCATGCCCGTGTGGCACGACGTGCACGGATTACCGTCGTGCGTCTGCTGGGCGCCCGCGTCGACACCGTTGTGGCAGTCTTCGCAGGTCGGCGGCGGTGTCTCGACGCCGCTGTGATGCGGGCTGCCGCCGGGATCGACGATCGAGACGCTGGTCTGGTGGCAGTCGAGGCACGTCTTGCCGTAGCCGGCGGCGCCGTCGTGAGGCAGGGCGCCGTGCGTGTACGGGATCGTGTAGTCGCGCACGGCCTGGTTCCAGAGATGACAGCCCTGGCTGCAGGCCGAGCTCGGAGTGGACAAGGGCGTGGTGTCCGCGCCCGGCACGTGACACGACCAGCACTGCTTGCCGGGGAAGCTCTTGTAGCGGCCGCCGTGGCAGAACGTCGTGCAGGTGGCGTCGGTGAGCGGCTGACCGTTGTGGCAGGAGGCACACGTTGAGGCGCCGTCGTGCGTCCAGCCGTCGAAGGCCGACGCCGGCGCGGCGGCGAGCGCCAGCGCCGCCGCCGCGCCGGCGCACAGCAGCACCAGCACGGCGATCGCCAGGATGACCTGACGTCGACCTGCCAAAGCGTTCACCTCCCCGCCGTCCCGAAGGCGGCGTCGCACACCCCGAGCGCCCCGGCGGTCATCGGTGAGCGGTGCGCCTTCGGTTCCCCGCTCGTCGACTCGACTGCGTTGGTCAATCGAACACCGACCAGATGATGAACGCCGTCATGAGGATAGCGCAGAAACCGGCGAACGCGGTGATGATCCACCAAAGGACGTCGGCCGCGTAGGTCCTCCAGGTGATGCGCTTCTCGACGAGGACGTCGTCGAGCGTACCCTCGCGCACGCGACGTGCGTATTCCAGCGGACGTTCGGCCATGTAGTGGTCGACGGGCAGCGAACCCGTGAAGATGACCTTGTCGAGCGGGAAGCTCTCGGGCTTCACGTGGGCGCTGAAGAAGTGCACGAAGATGAAGATGACTCCCATCGCCAAGAGCGCTTCATTGGAGTGGATGACGAGGGCGATG
>JAPLCL010000205.1 GCA_026392265.1 Actinomycetota bacterium | reverse complement strand
TCCTGGAGGTGGCACTCGCCGCCCTCGTCGCACACGGGGCAGTCGTGCGGGTGGCTCATCATCATCAGCTCGATCATCCGCGCGCGGAACCTGGCCGCCTCCTCGTCGTCGATGACGATGCGCGTGCCCTCCTGCGCCTCGGTCATGCAGGCCATGGCGATCTCGCTCTTCTCCTCGCCGTCGCGGCCGGTCCAGAAGAGGCGCACGGCGCACTGCCGGCAAGCGCCGATCGAGCCCATCAGGGGGTGCCAGCAGAAGAACGGCAGGTCGAAGCCCAGCGAGAGCGCCACGTCGAGCATGTTGCGGCCCGCTTCCACGCGGAACTCCCGGCCGTCGATCGAGACAGTCACGAGCTCAGGCGCGGCGCCATTCTGCGGTTCGCGGGCGTTCACTGTGCCGCCGCTTCTACTGACGCGTCGTCCGGCGGCGCGTCCGGCGCCTCACCGTTCGCGTAGGGGCAGTGGCCTTCCTCGATGTGCCGCACGAAGTCGTCGCGGAACAGCCGCAGCGCGGCCTCGAGCGGCTGCATGGCGCCCGGGGCGAGGTCGCAGAACGTCTTGTCTGAGCCCATGAGCCAGACGTGCTCCGCGAGCAGGTCGAGGTCGTCGAGGCGCCCGCGCCCCTGCTCGATATCGCGGAGCAGCGAGGTCGACCACTGCAGACCCTCGCGACACGGCGTGCACCAACCGCACGACTCCTGCGCGAAGAACTGCAGCAGGTTCAAGGTCATACCGACCGGGCACGTGTGGTCGTCCAGCAGGACGAGCGTGCCCGTGCCCAGACGGCTGCCGGCCTTCACCATCGATCCGAAGTCCATGGCGACGTCGATGTCGTCTGCCATGATGAACGCCGTGGAGGCCCCTCCGGGGCTGACGGCGCGCAGCTCGTAGCCGGGCTGCATGCCGCCCGCGTGCATCTCGATGAGCGCGCGCATCGAGGTGCCCACGGGCAGTTCCACGCAGCCCGGCAGCGCCACGCGCCCGGCGACGCCGTAGATCTTGGTGCCGCCCTCGGCGGTCACCGACAGGCTCTTCCACCACTCCGGGCCGTTGCGCACGATGGAGGGTACGGCGGCGAAGGTCTCGACGTTGTTCACCACCGTGGGTCGCGAGTACAGTCCGGCGCCTGTCATGTGCGGCGGACGGGCACGCGGATTGGGCCGCTGGCTCTCGAGGGCGTTGAGCATCGCCGAGGCCTCGCCGCAGATGTAGCGCCCGACGCTCTCGTGCAGATAGATGTCGAAGGAGAAGCCCGCGCCGAGGATGTCGCTGCCCAGGTAGCCGCGCTCGTAGGCCTCGGCGATGGCTCGCTCGACACACGCCAGCGGCTGGTCGTACTGGGCGCGCAAAAAGACGTAGCCGGCGTCCGCCTGGACGGCGAAGCCGGCGATGATCATGCCCTCGAGCACGAGGTGCGGGTTGTGGGCCAGGAGAAAGCGGTCCTTGAAGCTGCCCGGCTCCATCTCGTCGCCGTTGCACACCACGTACTTGGGCCGCGGCGCGTCGGGGCCAAGCGGCATGGTGCTCCATTTACGCCCGGTCGCGTAGCCGGCGCCGCCGCGGCCGCGCAGGCCGGAGTCGGAGACGGCCTGCGTGACAGCGGCCGGCTCGAGCTCGCGCAGGGCGCGGGCGAGACCTTCGTAGCCGCCGGCGGCGACGTAGTCGTCGACGAACGCTGCCTGCCCGTCCGGCCGCATGGCCCTGGTGAGCGGCCGCTCCCAGGCGGAGGTATCCGGGGCGCTCACGCGTAGGCCTCCAGGATGGCGCCGACCTCGGCCGGCGCCACGGGCCCGTGCAGGTCGGCGTCGACCATCATCGCCGG
>JAPLCL010000358.1 GCA_026392265.1 Actinomycetota bacterium | reverse complement strand
GACAGCGTGGCGGCGGCGTTGGGGTCGAGCAGCACCGCCTGGTGCACGTGGTCGCGCCGGCCTTCGAGGGCCGCCCGCACCGTCAGCTCGACGACGTTGAGGAAGGTGCGGTCCAGCGCGGCGCACTGGGCCGGGAGGTCGCCCACGTAGGTGGGCTGCAGCCCGGCCTTGTCCACCAGGCACGGCACCTCCACGCAGGCGTCTTGCGGCAGGTTGGTGATCAGCCCCGTGTTGCGCACGTTGCCGTACACGGTGCGCGGCACGCCGGTCACCATGGAATGGATGATCAGAGAAGCGTACTCGCCGCTCATCTCGATCTCGAAGGGCTCGCCGGCGGCGAGCATCCGCTTCTCTTCTTCGTAGAAGCCGATGTTCTCCTCGCTGCGGCTGATGTACTCGCCCACCGGGATGCGCAGGCGCTCGATCTGTTCGTCGTCGCGCATGAACCAGGGCACGTACTCGGCGAAGTGCTCGCTGCTCTCGGTGGGGAAGTAGCCGAAACGCTTGTAGATCTCCACGCGGACGTGGCGGCCGAGCCCTTCGGGGTCGGCCGCGACGGCCGCGTCCAGCGCCGGGTACAGGCTCTCGCCGTCCTTCTCGACGCGCAGTACCCAGCTCATGTGGTTCACGCCGGCGCCGTGAAAGGTGATCTCCGCCGGGGCCACCCCCACGTACTCGGCCACCTGGCGGCTGGTGTTCTGGATGGAGTGGCAGAGGCCGACGATATGCTGGTGCAGCGAGCCTTCGTACCAGGCCCAGCAGTTCATCGCCATGGGGTTGGCGTAGTTGAGCATCCAGGCCTCGGGGCAGAGCTCCACCATGTCGTCGGCGATGCCGAGCATCACGGGGATCGTGCGCAGGGCGCGGAACACGGCGCCCACGCCGGAGGTGTCCGCGATCGTCTGGCGCAGGCCGTACTTGCGCGGGATGTCGAAGTCGAGGCGCGTGGCGGCGATGCCGCCGACTTCGATGGTGTTGACGGCGAAGTCGGCGCCGTCGAGGGCGCGCCGGCGGTCGAGCTGCGCGCTGATCCGCGCCCGGGCGCCGACGGCCTTGTTCGTCCAGCGAGCCATCGCCGCGGCCGTCGCCAGGCGCTCCTCGTTGATGTCGTGCAACACGATCTCGGCGTCGGCCAGCTCGGGGAAGGAGAGGATGTCGCCGAGCAGGTTGCGCGTGAACTCCACGCTGCCGGCGCCGATGAGCGCGATCCTGGTCATGCCGTTGCCATCCTTTCGCCGGGCGTCGCGGGGGGCGACGGCCCATCACAGTCATACCGGGAGCCGCGAGAGAAGGGAAGATGCGCGGCCGTTCCTGAGCGATAGTGTGCCAAATCATGCAGAAATGAGCAAGGCCGCCGTTGTCACAGGCTCGCCGCCGACGTGTCAGGTCTGCCCCGTCGCGGGTATGCTCACGTGCAGCGAGAAGGAGGCCGCATGAAGTCGCACACCGTCTACAAGACCTTCCACGTTGCGCAGCGGCGCGCCTTTGTGCGCATCACCGAGGACGTGCAGCGCGCCGTCGACGAGTCCGGGATCAGCGAGGGCATGGCGCTGGTCGCGGCGATGCACATCACCGCCGGCGTGTGGATCAACGACGACGAGCCGGGTCTCCAGGCCGACGTGCTCGAGTGGCTCGACAAGCTGGCGCCGCCGTCCTGGCAGCCGCCGGCCGACGACGTCGCCCGGCAGCT
>JAPLCL010000344.1 GCA_026392265.1 Actinomycetota bacterium | reverse complement strand
TGGTCTGGAGCTTGACGCGAGCGATCTCGTCGTCGATGTCCTTGGGCACCACGTAGACCTTGTTCTCGAGGTCGGCGTGGTTCTTGACCATGTACTCGGCGCTCAGCGACTGGTTGGCGAAGCTCATGTCCATGACGGCCGCCGGATGACCCTCGGCCGCCGAGAGGTTGACCAGCCGGCCTTCGGCCAGCAGGTACAGGCGGCGGCCGTCGGCCATGGTGTACTCCTCGACGAACTCGCGCACCGTGCGCTTCTTCACGGAGAGCTCCTCGAGGGCCGGGATGTCGATCTCGACGTTGAAGTGGCCGGTGTTGGCGATGATCGCGCCGTCCTGCATGACCGCGAAGTGCTCGCCGCGCAGCACGTGGATATCACCGGTGGCGGTGACGAACAGCTTGGCCACCTTGGCGGCTTCGGCGACGGGCATGACGCGGTAGCCGTCCATGACCGCTTCGAGGGCGCGCAGCGGGTCGACCTCGAGCACGATGACATCGGCGCCGTGGCCCTTCATGCGCAGCGCGAGGCCGCGCCCGCACCAGCCGTAGCCGGCCACGCACACCGTGCTGCCGGCGATGAGGATGTTGGTGGCGCGGATGACGCCGTCGAGGGTGCTCTGGCCGGTGCCGTAACGGTTATCGAACATGTGCTTGGTGTTGGCCTCGTTGACGGCCACGATGGGGAACATGAGCCGGCCCTCGGCCTCGAGCGCCTTGAGACGGATGACGCCGGTGGTGGTCTCTTCGGTGCCGCCGATGATGTCGGCGGCCCTGTCGGGACGCGTACTGTGCAGCACGCCGATGACGTCGGCACCGTCGTCCATGGTGATGTTGGGCCGGTGATCGACGCAGCTGTTGATGTGCGCGTAGTAGGTGGCGTCGTCCTCGCCCCTGATGGCGTAGACGCGCACCCCGAACTCCTTGACCAGCGCCGCGGCCACGTCGTCCTGCGTGCTCAGCGGGTTGCTGGCGCAGAGCACGACGTCGGCGCCGCCGGCGACCAGCGTACGCATGAGGCCGGCGGTCTCGGTGGTGACGTGCAGGCAGGCGCCGATGCGCACGCCCTCGAGCGGCTTCTCCTTCTCGAAGCGCTCGCGGATGGCCCGGAGCACGGGCATGTGCATGTCGGCCCACTCGATGCGCAGCACGCCCTCGGGGGCAAGACCGATATCTTTGATGTCGTAGTCGGAAGCCAAGAGACCCTCACTCTTCGTCGTTATCGTCCGCCCGTGGGACCCCGCAGGCGGCCAACGTGAGACCGTAGTACGCAGCTACGATGGCGGACGGGACCAGGGAGTCGGAGACGACGAAGACGCCCGCCTCACGAAGTGCCCCGGCCTCGAACGGCGTGAGCCGCCCGGCGTCGGCGACGCCCGCCACGACGACGCCGCAAGAGTATACCCGAGCCCCGCCGCGGGCACGAACGTCGGCGGGTTGATATATGCCGGTGAGCGGCGGGAAGCCGCGCGGCTCATCGGCCGGCCAGTGGCCGGTGAGCGGGCCGCGCAGCTCCAGGTTCACGTGGTCGGCGATGGCAAGCAGGGAGCCCGGCGAGGGCTTGACCGGCGCGGCGCAGCCGCCGCAGGCGGCGTCCTCGCGCCAGACGACCGGCACGACGAGACCCACGCAGCTCCCCGCCGGCTGCTGGCTGAGGAGCGCGAACAGACGACCTTCGAACGGGGCAACCGGACGCAGGTCATGCCGCGCCAGAAGGCAGTGCTCGGCGGCCGGAAACAGCTCCTCGCCGGCGCGTCGCGCGGCCGGCTCGGCGGCGGTCAGCACGAGGGCGACGGCGGCGCCGGACATGCGCTCAGGCGCCGGCGCCGCCGGCAAGCTTGGCCTTGAAGTCCTCGATGGCCCCTATAGGCGTCGGGTCGATGCCGTACAGAAGAGCGAGATAGAAGGATGCATAGTCGCCGAGCTGGACCAGCGAGAACAGGCGTGCGAGCCGCGACGCGCCCCGCGTCTCGACGCGTTCCACGGCGACGCCTCGCGCCTCCAGCTCGGCGGCGGTCAGCGCCGCGCGGCGCAGGAGACGCGCGTCGCCCTGCGCGTCGTCCAGGAACACCGCAAGGGTCGCAGCCGCCACGTGCGGCAGGCTCGTCCAGCCCATGAGCTCGTTGTGGTCGAGCTCCGGCAGCTCGTTCCAGAATGCCGGAGCCTTGGCGTTCTCGTTGATCTGCCCCTTCCAGCGGCGCGCCGCCGGCACGGTCAGGCCGGCGCCGTAGACGACGGCCTGCTTCTTGTGCAGGCGCGCAGCGAGGCGCTTGGCGGCGTGCGTCGCGTCGGGGGCCAGTGGCCCCAGAACGTCGTTGCCCGCACGAAGAAGCGCGACGGTCTCGTCCACGTCGGCGGCAGGGTCCGCGCAGAGTCCGGCCGCCTCGAGAGTCGCAAGCAGTGGCATCGAGAGGTAGCCCAGAGAAGCGCGCGGAGAGTTCCCGCCCGCAGGTACCGCCAGCAGAGGCAGGCTTCGCTCCTCGGCGAGCGCGGCCAGCGCGCCGCCGGAGGCGATGCAGACGGGGGTGCAGCCACGCTCCAGAGCTTCCCCGGCACATGTCAGGGTCTCCTCGGTGTCGCCCGAGCAGCTGATGGCGACGACCAAGGCGTCTGGGCCGACCCACGCGGGCAGCCCGTAGCCGCGCACGACGACGGCCGGGACCGCCAGCCGCGGAAGGCAGGCGAGCACAAGATCGGCGCCGATGGCCGAGCCGCCCATGCCGCAGACGACGAGGCCGGTGGGCCGCGCCGGCGGGGCCGGCGCGGCGGCGCCGGCCTTACCGAACACCCCGGAGAGGCCGGAGCGCGCCACGGCGTACCCCGCAGTGAGCTGCCGGGGCAGGCTGGCGATGGCGCCGAGCATGTCGCTGCGGTCAAGCTCGGCCAGGCGCGCCGGCCCGAGGTCGGTCAGTCCGGCCACCTTAGCGGTCACGGATCAAGTCGAGGACGAGGTCGCGCTTCTCCTCCATGAGCTCCTGCGTGTCGGCGCCGAGATTGAGACGCATCAGCGGCTCGGTGTTGGAGGCGCGCACGTTGAAGTGCCAGCGCTCGTAGTCGACGGAGACGCCGTCGAGCTTGGTGATCTCGCCGTCGGCGAAGCGCGCCTCGAGACGGGCCAGCGCCGCAGCGACATCGTCGACGGTGGAGTTGATCTCGCCGCTGATGAAGTACTTGGTGCGCAGCGGCTCCAGCAGCTCGGCCATGGTGGCGCCCTTCTGCGAGAGCAGCTCGAGGATGAGCAGCGCCGGGATGAAGCCGGAATCGGCGTTGTAGTTGTCGCTGAAGTAGTAATGACCCGAGACCTCGCCGCCGAACAATACCGGCTCGCGGCGCATACGCTGCTTGAAGAAGGCGTGCCCGACGCGGTTAAGCAGGGGCACGCCGCCGTTGGCGCGTATCACGTCCGGCACGGCGCGGCTGGCGCGCAGATCGTAGAGGATGGCCGCGCCGGGGTGCTTGAGAAGCAGCGCCTCGGCGAGCAGCGCGGTGACGAAGTCGCCGGGCACGAACTCGCCGTGCTCGTCGATGAAGAAGCAGCGGTCGGCGTCGCCGTCCCAGGCGATGCCCAGATCGGCTTTCTCGGCCACGACCCGCTCGC
>JAPLCL010000336.1 GCA_026392265.1 Actinomycetota bacterium | reverse complement strand
TCGCCGGCCAGCGTGGAGGCTGGGCACTACTTCGAGGGGCGCATGGGCAAGGGGCTCTGGAAGCGCCTCGACGAGGTGGGTCTGCTGCACGCCGCACAGGGCGAGTGGCCCGACGACCTCCTGCTCGCCAACGGCTTCGGGATGACCGACGTGTGCAAGGTGCCGCGGCCGTTCGGCGAGGAGCCCACCAAAGCAGAATACATGGAGGGGTGGGAGCGCGTGAACCGGATCATCATCCGCACGCGCCCACGCATCCTCACGTTCGTCTACAAGGGCGCCCTCGACAAGGTCCTTGAGTACTCGTTCGGCTGGGACCACAAGAGCGGCTACGGCTTCAACGACGACCTCATGCGCACCTTCGGTCGGCGCGTGTTCGCCTTCCCTCTGCCCGGCGTCTCGTGCACGTTGCGCGAGTCGCAGCGGCACCTGGCCGATCTGGCCGGGTCGCTCAACGTCGTGTAGGCGCCCGCGCCGCGTCCCGTCAGCATGAAGGAGGATCTCGACCCGATGAAAGTAGTCGCCTTCAACGGCAGCTCGCGCAAGAACGGCAACACCGCCATCCTGCTCCGCCGCGTGCTCGCCGAGCTCGAGGCCGAGGGCATCGAGACCGAGCTCGTGCAGCTCGCCGGCAAGCGCTTCGCCGGCTGCACCGCCTGCCTCAAGTGCGCCGAGACCCTGGACGACCGCTGCTCGGGGGTCAAGGACGACGGCCTCAACGAGTGCATCGAGAAGATGCTCACCGCCGACGGCATCCTCATCGGCTCGCCCACGTACTACGCGAATTGCACGGCCACGACGCAGGCCCTCATGGAGCGCGCCGGGTACGCCACGCGCAAGAACGGTAACCCGCTGGCGCGCAAGGTGGGCGCCGCCGTGGTCGCCGTCCGGCGCGGCGGCGCCATCCACGCCTTCGACTCCATCAACCACTGGTTCCAGATCAACGAGATGATCCTCATCGGCTCGAGCTACTGGAACATCGGCATCGGCCGCGAGATCGGCGACGTGGAGAACGACGCGGAAGGCCTCGCGACCATGACAAACCTGGGCCGCAACATGGCCTGGGCGCTGAAGAAGTTCACCACGTAACCGGGCCCGGCGGTCCTGCGACCGCCGGGCCCTTTGCACGCGTCCCTTGTCGGCGAACGGCTTCTGCCGTCACTACTTACCGTGTTTGATCTCGCCGATGCGGGTCGCGGGGTGGTGCATCGTCTTGTTGTTCCAGTTCGTTGGCGGGGACTTCGTCTTCGCGGTGGCCGGCCAGCTGCTCTGTTCCTGCCGGCGCTCGTGACGCTTCGTGCTCGGGACCTTGGCGCGGTCGCCGTCGTCTGGTCTCATGCTGCACCTCCGGTGACGAACGTCTTCTTGGTTCATACCCGTCGTGGCGGCCGCGTAACAGTCGCCCGCCCCGCCGCCCGCCCGGCGCTCAGTTGCTGCTCTTGGGAAGGTAGGGCACCAGCCAGCTGACGAAGGCCGCCTCGCTGCGGGTCTGCATGTAGAAGGTGCCCGGGCCGGTGAGCGTCACCACGAAGCCCTCGCCGCTGAGGAACAGCGACTTCATGCCGCCGACCTTGTGCACCTCGATCGGCAGGCTCTCGGGCCAGGCCACGAGGTGGCCGGAATCCACGGTGTACTGCTGCCCGGCCTGCAGGTCAACGCGGCGCAGGGCGCCGTAGGTGGCGACGATCGCCTTGCCCTGCCCGGAGCATTTCACGACGAAGAACGAGGAGGCCCCGAAGGCGCCCTTGAGGCCGCCCCACTTGGTGTCGAGGTCGATGCCTTCTTCGGAGGCAACGAAGCCGTCGCGGTGGAACAACCAGGTCTCACCCTGCAAGTCCACGTAGGTCATGTCGCCGGGCAGTGACGCGGCCAGCAGGATCTCGCCGCCCGAGGGCGGCGCCGTGAACATGTTCATGAAGAAGGACTCGCCGGAGAACGAGCGTTTGAGACCCTTGAGGATGCCGCCCTGGGTCGTGGTCTCGATCTGTGTGCCGGTGGTCATGCTGATCATGGCGCCGCTCTCGGCGCGCAGCTTCTCCCCGCCGGCCAGGCGGGCGACGGCGACGGTGAAGGCCGGACCGTTCTGGAACTCGACTTCCATGTGGCTTCCTCCTCGTAGGTGCGGTGTGGTTCGTT
>JAPLCL010000176.1 GCA_026392265.1 Actinomycetota bacterium | reverse complement strand
TACCTCTACTACGTGGCCCGCAACGACGGCACTGGACGGCACTACTTCTCCAAGGCATACGCGCAGTTCCTGGTCGATCAGGAGAAGGCCACGGCCAACGGTCAGTGACCGCCGCCAAGAAGGTCGTCACCCGCCCCGCCGCAGGAGCCGCCGCCGCGACGGCAAATGTAAGGGGGCGGCGAAGGCGCCGCAGGGCGTCTTCACGGGGAGTCACCACGGTCACAGGAACCACGCAGCTCATCGGCATCATCGGCCGGCCGGTAGCGCACTCGCTTTCACCGGCCATCCACAACGCGGCCTTCGTCGCGCTCGGCCTCGACATGGTCTACGTACCGCTGCCGGTGCGGGACGAGGACGTCGGCGCCGCCGTGAAGGGTCTCGCGGCCCTCGGCTTCCGCGGCGCCAATGTCACGATCCCGCACAAAGGCGCCGTCCTGCCGTACCTCGACCGGGTCGACGGAGACGCTGCGCTTGCCGAGGCCGTCAACACGATCGTCATCGAAGATGGCGAGCTGCTCGGCTACAACACCGACGTCGAAGGCGTGCACGATGCTCTGGTCGAGGTCTGCGGCGATTCGCTGCGCGGGACCCCGGGCCTCCTTCTCGGAGCCGGCGGAGCGGCGCGCGCGACGGCGCTGGCGCTGGCCCGTATGGGGCTCGATCTTACGGTGGTCAACCGCACGTCCGCGGCGGCAGAGCGTCTCGCGGCGCTTACGTCCGCGGCCGTTCCTGGTGCGGTCTGCCGCTGGCTGCCGCTGGAGGAGCTGACGGTCGCCCTGGTAGCCGAGCAGCACCTGCTGGTCAACGCGACCTCGCTGGGAATGGACGGCGCAAGTAAAGTCCCTGCCTCGTTGGCCGATACTGTCACTGCGGGGCAAGTCGTAGTCGATGTTGTGTACGGGCGCAGCGAGACCGACTTACTCGCGCAGGCGCGGGTAGGTGGAGCCACCGTTGTCGGCGGCCTCGAGATGTTACTCCGGCAGGCGGCCGCGGCTTTCAAGCTGTGGACCGGCCGGTCCGCGCCACTGGATGTGATGCGATATGCCGCGAAGCAAGAGTGAAAAGTCGACAACGAAGACGGTCCGCAAAGGATCGTCCGACAACGGAGGAGCCGAGCTGGAATCGATCATGAAGCCCGCTGGGGCCTCGTTTGACGGCGCGCCGCCGCCGGCGCCTCAGGGCACCGTCGACAGCCTGTTGAGCGCGCCCGCCGACGCGCTCGCCGAGGCGCTCGCCGAAGACGAGCAGCCGCGCGGCGTCACGACCGACGACTTGCTCGAGAGCATGGCGCGTAGCCAGCGGGCCTCCAAGCTGCGGCTCGGCGACATCCTTAAGGATATGGGGCTCGCCACCGAGGAGCAGATCGGCTCTGCGCTGTCCCGGCAGAAGCAGACGCGCAAACGGCTCGGGCAGCTGCTCATCGACGACGGCGTCCTGTCGGAGCTGGATCTTGCCAAAGCGCTGGCTTCCAAGTTCGGCGTGAGCTTCCTCGATCTGAGCGACACCGAGCTCGAGCCGGTGGCCGCCGGTTACATCGACGAGAAGCTGGCGCGGCGCTACGGCGCCGCGCCCATCCGTTTCCTCGACGACAACACGTTGCTGGTCGCCATGGTCGACCCCCAGAACCTCCTGGCTTTGCAGGACCTGGAGATCATCACGGGGTTCGCGATCCAGCCGGCGATCGCCAGCGAAGAAGACATCTACGGCGCGATCTCCGCGATGTACCGCGACCGGCCGGACATCGGCCAGAGCGCCGTGGAGGACGCGGCCTTCGAAGAGGCCGCCGGCGGGCTGGCCGACATCCGCGAGGCCACCGACGAAGCGCCGATCATAAAGCTGGTGAACTCGGTGATCGCGCAATCGGTCGACGACTCGGCCAGCGACATCCACTTCGAACCGCAGGCCAAGGAGCTCATGATCCGCTTCCGCGTCGACGGTGTGCTGCACGAGATCATGTCGATTCCCCGGCGGATGCAGGCGGGCGTCATCAGCCGCCTCAAGATCATGGCCGAGCTCGACATCGCGGAGCGCCGCGTGCCCCAGGACGGGCGCATCGGTCTGATGGTCGGCGGCAAGCCCATCGATATGCGCGTCGCCACTCTGCCCACGGTGTACGGCGAGAAGATTGTGATGCGTCTCCTCGACAAGTCGAACGTGATGCTCGACCTCGAGGACCTGGGCTTCTCGGAGAAGGCCCTGAAGCGCTTCCACAAGTCGTTCACCAGGCCGTATGGCGCCATCCTGGTCACCGGCCCTACCGGCTCCGGCAAGTCCACCACGCTCTACGCGGCGCTTAACATCCTCAACTCGCCGGAGAAGAACGTGATCACCGTGGAGGACCCGGTCGAGTATCGGCTGACCGGCATCAACCAGGTACAGGTCAACGTGCGCGCCGGGATGACGTTCGCCGCGGCCCTGCGCTCTATCCTGCGCTGCGACCCCGACATCGTGATGGTCGGCGAGATCCGCGACCGTGAGACCGCGCAGATCGCCGTCGAGTCGGCGCTGACGGGGCATCTCGTGCTCAGCACCCTGCACACCAACGACGCCCCCGGCGCGCTCTCGCGCCTTACCGAGATGGGCATCGAGCCGTTCCTCACGTCGTCCGCGGTGGACTGTGTGCTGGCTCAGCGGCTCGCGCGGCGGCTCTGCCCGGTGTGTCGCGAGCCGTACACCGCCACCAAGGAGATGCTGCGCAAGAACGACTTTCCGCCCGAGGTATGTGACCGTGACGACGTGGTGCTTTACCGTGCCAAAGGCTGCCCGAGGTGCAATACTACGGGCTATAAGGGGCGGCTCGGCCTGTACGAGGTCATGATCGTGAGCGAGGCGATCCGCCGTCTCACGGTCGAGCGCAAGAGCGCCGACGAGATCTCGCGCGTGGCCACGGCAGAGGGGATGAAGTCCTTGCGCGAAGACGGCATAGATAAGGTACTCCTGGGCATGACCTCCGTGGAGGAG
>JAPLCL010000264.1 GCA_026392265.1 Actinomycetota bacterium | reverse complement strand
AGTGAGTGCGCCGAGCCGATCTCGAGCTTGATCTCTTCGGCTGTCTGGCTACCGATCAGGAGCCTATATTCCTTTTTGACGTAACTGATGACGGCCTCGTCGAGCTCGTCGCCGCCGACGCGGATGGATTGGCTGACAACGATGCCGCCGAGTGAGATGACGGCCACCTCGCTGGTACCGCCGCCGATGTCGACGATCATGCTGCCGGTGGGCTCGGCGACGGGCAGGCCGGCGCCGATGGCGGCCGCCATGGGCTCCTCGATGAGGGTCGCCCAGCGGGCGCCCGCGGAGTAGGTCGCCTCTTCCACTGCTCGTTTCTCGACGCCGGTCACACCACTGGGGACGCAGATGACCACCCTGGGGTGAGCCCAGCGGTTCTGCATGACTCTACGGATGAAGTGCCGCAGCATCTGCTCGGTGACGTCGAAGTCGGCGATGACGCCGTCTTTGAGCGGACGCACCGCGCTGATGGTGGCCGGCGTGCGGCCCAGCATGCGCTTGGCCTCGGCGCCCACGGCGTGCACCTCGCCGGTGCGGTGATCGATGGCGACCACGGACGGCTCGGAGAGCACGATGCCTTTGCCGCGAAGATAGACCAGCGTGTTGGCGGTGCCGAGGTCGACCGCCATGTCACGGGCGCCAAAGCCCGTAAGGAATCCGAGGAAGCTTATGGGGAGCTCCTTTCGGTGAGATGTCGAAAAGTCATTGTATACGCTCGCCAAAGGCATGACCAACCGGGGCGACGGCGGCCCCGAAGCCCAGGCGAGCCGCCGTTCACGGGGATGAGGAGCCCGCCGGCAACCAGGAGAACGGCGGCGAGCCGAGGGCGATGAGCGCCGTCAGCAGGGCTGCCACCGGCAAGCCGACGACGTTGAAGTAGTCGCCGTCGACGCGCTCGACGAGCGCAGAACCGATTCCCTGGATGGCGTAGGCGCCGGCGCGTTCGCGCCACTCGCCGCAGGCGACGTAGCGCGCGACGTCCCCGGCGTGCAGTGGCCGAAAGGTCACGCCGGTCACGGCGTAAGCGGTCTCGCCGTACTCACCGGAGCAGAGATGGAGGCCGCTGTAGACCTCGTGACGGCGGCCGGCGAGCAGGCGGAGGTACCCCGCCGCCTCCTGCTCGCCGGCCGCCTTGCCGAGCACACGGCCGTCGACCACGACCACGGTGTCTACTCCGAGCACCAGCTCGCCGGGGAGCAAGCCGACACGGGCGCGCACCTCCTCGGCCTTGCCGCGAGCGTTGCGCTCGACGGTGCGCACCGGATCGCCGTCGTGCAGGTCCTCGAGGTGCTCGCTGACCACCACGCGAAAGGGGATGCCCAGTTGGCGGAGCAGCCCGTCGCGCTGCGGCGAGCGCGAGGCGAGGACGAGACGCAGCCCCCGCGCGCCGGACGCTGCGCGAGACGCGCCCGGCGTGCCGCCGCTAGACGAGCTCGTCCTCACGGAAGAAGAGCCCGATCTCGCGGGCCGCGCTCTCGAGGCCATCTGAGCCGTGCACCACATTCTCTTCTTTGCTCAGCGAGAAGTCGCCGCGGATGGTGCCCGGCGCGGCCTGCGCAGAGTCGGTGACGCCCATCATGGCACGCGCCACGGCGACGGCGTCGCGGCCCTCCCATACCATGGCCACGACCGGGCCGGAGGTGATGAACGCGGCCAGCGGCTCGAAGAACGGCTTGCCGATGTGTTCGGCGTAGTGCCGCTCGGCGAGCTCGCGGTCGATGCGCAGCGCCTTCATGCCTCGAAGTGTGAAGCCACGGCGCTCGAAGCGCGCGACGACCTCGCCGACGAGGCCGCGAGCGACGCCGTTGGGCTTGACCATGACGAACGTGCGATCCATTGGAGCTCCTCCTGGAAAGCCGCAGCGGCGAAGCGCCGCGGATCGGGCTCAGTGGACGGGCGGCACTCAGGCGCGGTCGTAGACGGATACCGGAGGCATGGCGCCGTGGACATCGGCCTCGCAGTATGGGCAAACCCGCCAGCTCGGCTCGATGGGCTTGTGGCACGAGGCACAGGTAGTGCGCAGCCGGCGCCCGCAGGTGGGGCACACGAGGTAGTCGTCGCGCACCGGCGTCTTACAGAACGAGCAGCGCGACTCTTCGCCCAGGCGCTGCTCCATCATCTGCATCTCGAGCTCCTGCTCACGACGATCGGCGAGAAGAGCGGGCGGCCGCACGATGGCGTAGACGATGAGGCCCAGCGGCCCGAACACCAGGCCGGTGAGCACGCAGACGGCGAGGATGATCTTGTCGTCGACGCGCCGGCGTGCGTCCTTGAACACCCAGTAGGCGCAGGCGAGCCAGAGCACGGCGAGCAGGAAGTAGAACATCAGGGTGATGAAGTGGAACGTCGGTGACTTGAAGAAGTCGAGGACCGACTGGAACGGATTGCTGTCGCTGCTCGCCGCTACTGCGAGGACCCAGTGAGGCAACGTCTCCTCCTCAGGAGCACATCGACGAAAACGCGCGCGGCATCTCGCCGGGATGGCGACCGCTTACTGACTCTCTGACGCGACGCCCCCGTGGCGCCCGGCCGGCCGGCTGGCCGCGGCGGCCAGCGCCGCAATCATACCCGAGAATATCGCGCTGTGGACAGGGTACAGGGAGTACCAGTAGAGCAGGCCGGGCAAGCCCCTGGGCGCGAAGTAGGCCGTCTGCACGAGCAACGTACCGCCCGCCTGCGGCAACGTCTCGAACTGCAGCCAGGCGCGGCCGGGTACCTTCATCTCGGCACGCAGGCGCAGCAGCCGTGCCGGCTCGACGGCTTCCACGCGCCAGAAATCGAGGGCATCGCCGACGCGAAGCTCCCGGGGGTCGCGGCGACCGCGGCGCAGCCCGACGCCGCCGACCAGGCGGTCGATCGCCCCCCGTACCTCCCAGGTCCAGTCGGCGTAGCCATAGCCGTGCTCGCCGCCGATGCCCATGCAGACGGCGAAGACGTCCGCCGGATCGGCGGCGACCTGCTGCCGGCGGCGCTCGATCATCATGCCCGCCTGTTGCGTGAGCACCTTTGGGGTCGAGTCGCGGCCGCTGGTCACAAGAGCATCCGCCCAGGACGTCTCGACGTCGCCGCTCTCGAGAGTCGCGACGGCGGCGCGCACCGCGGTCATGTAGTCGACCGGGTGGATCTGCGGAAACAGGCGGTGCGCCGCATCGTCGCGCACGATGACCTCGCTGCTGAGACCCTCGATGAGCGGCCGTGCGATGGTCGAGGGGATAGGGGTCACGAGATGGACCCAGTACGACGACAGCACGGGGGTGAGCACCGGCACAGGCTGCAGGCGCCGCCGCAGACCGCGTGCCTGAGCGTAGCCGAGCATCATGTCGCCGTAGGTGCGCACGTCGGAGCCGCCCACCTCGATAACGCGAGCGGCGCTCTCGGGCACGTCCAACGCCTCCACGAGGTACCGCAGCAGGTCGTCCACACCGATGGGCTGCACCTTCGTGTAGACCCATTTCGGGCAGATCATCACGGGCAGACGCTCAGTGAGGTAGCGGATCATCTCGAAGGAGATGCTCCCGGACCCCACGACGACGGCGGCGCGGAACTCGGTGACCGGCACGCCGGCTTCACGGAGTGCATCGCCGGTGTCGTGGCGCGAGCGCAGATGGTCGGAGATGTCCGCTTCGGGGTCACCGAGGCCACCAAGATAGACGATCCGGCTGACGCCGGCGTCGGCGGCGGCGTCGGCAAAGGCCCTCGCCGCCACGACATCGCGCTCGTGGAAGCCACTGCCGCCGGCCATACTGTGGATGAGGTAATAGGCGACCTCGACGCCGGCAAAGGCCTCGGCGAGACCGGCCGGCCGCAGCACGTCGCCGGTCGCCACTTCGACGTGGGTCAACCAGTCGCGACCCTGGAGGCGGGAGGGGTCGCGGACCAGGCAGCGCACGCGGTGATCCGCGGCCAGCAGCCGCGGCACCAGCCGGCCGCCCACATACCCCGTCGCCCCGGAGACGAGGATGACTCGTTCGCCGGATTTCTGCGATGACGCGACAGTGTCGCCTGTGCTCATCGGTGTCTCCTGTGGTCGCTCGTGGCCCCGCCTGACAAGGGGAACACCTAGAGCATACCCGCGAACGGGAGCGGCACCACGGCGATGCGCATGCCCAGGAGGTAGCCGACGAAGAAAGCCACGAACGCGACCGCGATCACGATAAGAAACGCGACCAGGAACCGCACGGCCGGGTGCGCCTTCTTCTGTGCCATTCGACCCTCCACGAGTTTGGGTCAGTATATCCGACGCACTTTGGCCGACAACCGGACCAGAATCGAGCTCAGCCCAGACTTGCGAGCAGGTCGTGCAGGTCCTCCAGCAGGTAGAGGGAACCGCCGATCAGGACGGACCCTCCGGGCCCCGCTGAGGCGCGCGCCAGGGCCACCGCCACATGGGGATCCGCAGCCACGCGGACCTCGGGCAGCGGGCCGCCAAGGTGGACGGCCGCCGTCCGCAGGGCGGCGGCCAGCTCCTCGGCCGTGAGGCTCCGCGGCTCGCTCGCCTGCGTGCACACCACTGCGTCGAGTAGTGGGATGAAGCACTCGAGCATCTCCTCGTAGCCTTTGTCGCGCATGATCGCGAGCACGCCCACGGTGGGTTTGGGGACGGCCACGGCCGCCAGGCTCCGGGCGAGCGCGCGCACGCCGTCGGGATTGTGCGCACCGTCGGCCAGCACCAGGGGGCGCTCGCCGACCTTCTGCAGACGGCCGGGCACAGCCGTCGCGGCCAGCGCCTCTCGCGCAGCGACCTCGTCCAGCCGGCCCAGAAGCAGCCGCACGGCCACCACGGCCAGGCCGGCGTTCGCCACCTGATACAGGGCCGGCGTCGGTACGCTGAGGCCGGCCCACTCCTCACGCGCGCCGTCGACCACGAGCGCCACCCTGAAGTCCCCAGGGGAGCCGGCCACAGACACATCTCCCAGCTGAAGAGCCTCTCCCTCGGCGCCAGCCGTCTCTTCGCGCAGGAAATAGGGGCGAGCGCCGGCGGCGGAGCAGACCCGGCGTGCTTCTCGCTCAAGCCCGTCAAGCGCGCCGAACACCGCATCGCCGCCCTTGATGACCGCCGCTTTCTCCGCGAAGATCAGCGCGCGCGTGTCGCCCAGCACCTCCGTATGCTCAAGGGCGATGTTGGTGAGCACGACGAGCGGCGCGTCGACGACATTCGTCGCGTCGAGGCGACCGCCGAGGCCGGCCTCGAGCGCGGCGACCTCCACCCCGCTCTCGGCCATGGCCAGCAGCGCGGCGACCGTCAGCACCTCGAACTGCGTGGTCTCCCCCACGTCCTCCGGCAGCGCTTCCGTGGCCGCGCGAACAGCATTCACGCAGGCGGCGAACACGGCCTCATCCACGGGGCGCCCGTCCACCACGACGCGCTCGGTCCAGCCCGAGATGTGCGGCGAGAGATACGCGCCGGCGCGCCGGCCGTGGGCGCGCAGCAGCGCCTCGCAGTACCGCGTGGTGGAGGACTTGCCGTTTGTCCCGACGATGTGGATGACGCGGTAGGCGTCCTGCGGACGGCCCAGCACGTCCAGCAGCGCGCTCACGCGTTCCAGGCCCGGCCGCATGCCGAACGCGGCCAGCGACTCGAGGTAGGCGGCCCACGCGGGGACGCCGGCGCTCACGAGCCCCCCCCGCCGCTCACGGCGCCGGGCCTAGAGCCCGCGCAGGTGCGCAAGGCGCGCCGCAAGTTCGTCGCGGTCGGCGACGTGCGCAGCGAGCTTCTCGCGCTCCTTCGCCACCACGGCCTCGGGAGCGCGGCCCGCGAAACCCTCGTTGGCGAGCTTCGCCTCGCCGCGGCTGATCTCGGCGGCGATCTTGCCGAGCTGCTGCTCGAGGCGAGCGCTCTCCTCCGCCTTGTCGACTACGGCGGCGACCTCAAGGCGCCCCCCGGGCACCAGCACCACGGTCGCCTCGGCGTCTGGCTCGCCCTCGAAGCGCACCTCGGTGCGCACCAGGGCGCGGAACGCAGCGGCGTAGGGCGCGTAGCGCCCGGCCGCGCCGCCGCTCTCGGCCACGAACACGGCCGTGAGCACCTTGCCCGGCGGCACTTCGGCTTCGGCGCGGAAGCGGCGCAGTGCCTCGACCACGGCCTGCAGCTCGGCGACGGCGGCCTCGTCGGCCGGCGCGAGGAGCGCCTCGTCGTGCAGCGGATGCTCGCGCTCGAGGAGCGGCGCCTCGCCGTACTGCGCCGCGACCTCCTCGGTGACAAACGGGAGAAAGGGATGGAGCAGGCGCACGATCTGGGCGAGCTGCCAGCGCGCGTGCCCTCCGGCCTGTGCCTTCTGTAGTTCGTCCTCGCCGTACAGACGCACTTTGACGAGTTCCAGATACCAGTCGCAGAACTCGTCCCAGACGAAGTGATACAGCGTGTCGATGGCCGCGGCGAAATCGAAGACCGTCACTGCCGCCTCGACCTCGGCCAGGCAGCGCTGGAAGCGGCTCGTGATCCAGCGATCGACCTGGTGGGCGTCGCTGCGCTCCGCCGGGAGCCCCTCGCTCGCCAGCAACACGAGCCGCGACGCGTTCCACAGCTTGTTGGCAAAGCCCCGACCCATGACGATCTTCTCTTCGCTGAAGCGCACGTCCTGGCTGCTGCTCATCAGGAGCAGCGCGAAGCGCGTGGCGTCGGCGCCGTACTTCTCGATCATCACCAGCGGATCGATACCGGTGCCCAGGCTCTTGCTCATGCGCCGCCCGTCGGCGGCCTGGATCACAGAGTGGATGTAGACGTCGTGGAACGGGATGTCGCCGACGAACTCGAGACCCATCATGGTCATGCGCGCGACCCAGAGAAAGATGATGTCGCGGGCCGTGCTCAGCACGCTGGTCGGATAGAAGTAGGCGAGATCGGCGGTCTCGTCGGGCCAGCCCCAGGTGGCGAACGGCCAGAGCGCCGAGCTGAACCAGGTGTCGAGGACGTCGGTCTCGCGGGTGAGAGCCTTGGAGCCGCACTGGGCGCAGGCCTGCGGCTCCGCCTCAGCGACGTTGACGTGACCGTCCTCGCAGTACCACACCGGCAGCTGATGCCCCCACCACAGCTGGCGACTGATGCACCAGGGGCGGAGCTTCTCCATCCAGTGGATGTACACGCGGCCCCAGCGCTCCGGGGTGAACTTCACCCTGCCGTCGCGCACGACCTCCGTGGCCGGCACTTTCAGCTGGTCCATGTCCATGAACCACTGCTCGCTGATGAGCGGCTCGATAGGCGTGCCGCAGCGGTCGCAGGTGGCCACGCTGTGTGAGTAGTCCTCCACCTTTTCGAGGACGCCGAGCTTCCTGAGATCAGCCACCACGCGCGCGGCGGCCTCCTCGACGGCAAGGCCGGCGTACGGGCCGCCGGCCGCGGTGATGCGGCCATCCTGGCCGATGGCCTGGACGACTTCCAGCCCGTGAGTGCGGCCGATATCGAAGTCGGTGAGGTCGTGGGCCGGCGTGATCTTGAGGGCGCCGGTGCCGAAGGCTGGGTCGACTCGCTCGTCGGCGACGATCTTGAGCGCGCGCCCGAGCAGCGGCAGGGTGGCCGTCTTGCCGACGACGTCCCTGTAGCGCTCGTCGTCGGGATGCACGGCCACCGCGGTATCGCCGAGCATCGTCTCGGGGCGCGTGGTGGCGATGGTCACCGAGCCCCCTTCGTCCACCGGGTAGCGGATGAAATTGAGCGTGCCCGGCATCTCCTTGTAGGCCACTTCGAGGTCGCTGATCGCCGTGCCACAGCGTGGGCACCAGTTCACCAGGTAGCTGTCCTTGTGTATGTAACCCTTCTCGTACAGCGCCACGAAGACCTTGGTGACGGCCTTCACGTAGCCCTCGTCGAAGGTGAAGCGCTCACGGTCGTAGTCGCACGAGCAGCCCAGGCTCTTGAGCTGCTCGATGATGGTGCCGCCGGATTGCAGACGCCACTCCCAGACGCGCTTGGCGAACTCCTCGCGGCCCAGGTCTTCTTTGGTGAGTCCCTCCGTGCGCAGCATCTTCTCGACGACGTTCTGCGTGGCGATGCCGGCGTGGTCGGTGCCCACCAGCCAGCAGGCGTTTTCGCCGAGCATGCGGTGGTAGCGCGTGAGCACGTCCTGGATGGTGTTGTTGAGGGCGTGGCCCATATGCAGCACGCCGGTGATGTTGGGCGGCGGGATGACGATGGAATATGGCTCGCGGGCGGCGTCGGGCTCCGCGTGGAAGAGGTGCGACTCGAGCCATTCCTTCATCCAGCGCGCCTCGACGGCGGCGGGCTCGAAGCGCGTGGTGTCGCGGAGGTACTCGGCGTTCTGTGCGTCGGTCATGGGGCCTCAGTACTGGCGGATGATGACGTGAGCCGTACGACCGCGGGCAAGGCGACGAGCGCCCGTGGCCACGCGACAGTATAGCGGGAGGCGGGCGGCGCTGCCGAGCGCCCGCCCTTCGGCACGGCCGCCCTCACGCCGCCACAGAAACGGAGGGGCGGCGCGCCCGCCGCCCCTCCGTTTCCTCGTACGTTCGGCTCGGCCCCGACGGGCCGCGACGCCTCAGGCGCCGTCGGCAGGCGGCGGCGCTTCGCCGCCGCTCGACTCGATGGCACATACCTGGCAGAACTCGTCGGACCCTTCGATACCGACTCCACACTGCGAGCAATGCTGCTCGAGCTGGCCGCCGCCGGCGTCGACCGCCGGTTCGAGCTCTGAACCGGGAGTCTGATGGTTGTGATGGTGGTGTTCCTCGCTCATCTTCTGTGCTCCTTGGAAGCGGATGTCCACTAACGTCTGGCTGAGTGTACCCGACGGAGGCGCGCGCCTATCGGGTGGCGTGCGCCCCGGCCTCGTGACACTCGGAAGCTAGCTCGCGGCGGGCGCCCGACGCCCTCCGAACACATGCGGCAGCGCGTCCTCAAACTTGTCTACATAGACAAGCTTGAGCCTGCCGACCACTTCGGGCGGCAGCTCGGCGACGGTGCCGCGATTGCTCCCCGGCAGCAGCACCGTGCGAATTCCGCCGCGCGAGGCGGCCAGAAGCTTCTCCTTGAGGCCGCCGACGCGGAGGATGCGGCCGCCCAGCGTGATCTCGCCGGTCATCGCGACGCGCGCCTTGACGGGCAGGCGCCCGAGGGCCGAGAGCATCGCCACGGCAAGGGCAAGGCCCGCGGACGGCCCGTCTTTGGGCACGGCGCCTTCGGGCACGTGCACGCGCACGTCCTGTGTCGTCAGGTCGAGACCCTCCTTGGTGAGGTACGGTGAGCGGCGCAGCAGCGCCCGCAGCGCCGGCTCGCGCTCGACGTTGGCCAGCAGGTACCCCCAGGCCGCGGAGGCCGACTCCTGCATGACGTCGCCGAGTTGACCGGTGAGCACCAGCTCGCCGCGGCCGCGGGCGATGATCGCCTCCACGGTGAGCACCTCGCCGCCGTCGGAGGTGTAGGCGAGGCCCAGGCTCTCCCCCACCCTCGCCGTGCTTCGCAACTCGGCGTCGAGCCAGAAGGCCTCGCCGAGATACGTGCGCAGATCGTCGGCCGCGACGGTGAGCGGCAGCGCCACGCCGTCCTCGAGGTGCCGGCGCGCCACCTTGCGCTCGATGCGCCGCAGGGCGCGCTCCAGCTCGCGCACGCCCGCCTCACGCGTGTAGCCGCGCACGATCGCCTGCAAGGCCCCGCGACCCAGCTTGACGTCGCCGCGGCGCAAGCCGCTTTCTCGGGCCGTCCGCGGGATGAGATGCGTGCGCGCGATCGCCAGCTTCTCGGCGAGCGTGTAGCCGCTGAGATGGATCACTTCGAGGCGGTCGTACAGGGTGTGTGGGATGCCTTCGACGTCGTTGGCGGTGGCGATGAAGAACACGCGGCTGAGGTCGTACTCGCACTCCAGGTAGTTGTCGCGGAAGCTCGTGTTGTGCGCCGGGTCGAGGACCTCCATGAGAGCCGCCGCGGGGTTGCCGCGCCAGTCGCTGTCGAGCTTGTCGATCTCGTCGAGCAGCATCACCGGGTTGTCCACCCCGGCTTTGGCGAGGCCTTCCAGGATGCGCCCGGGCATGGCCCCGACGTAGGTGCGCCGATGCCCGCGGATCTCGGCTTCGTCGCGCACCCCGCCGAGAGCGATGCGCGTGAAGGGCCGGCTCAAGGCGTCGGCGATCGCCTGGGCCACGCTGCTCTTGCCGGTGCCGGGCGGGCCGACCAGGCACAGGATGGTGGCCGGATGCTCGGCGCCGGCCGGCGCGGCGACGCCGCGGCCGCCAGCCGCGCCCGGTTCGGCGCGCATCTTGCAGACTGCCAGATACTCGAGGATGCGGTCTTTGACGTCCTTGAGGCCGCAGTGCGTGCGCTCCAGATGCCTGGCAACCGCGGCCACGTCGACGTCGGCGGGCGCCAGCTCGCCCCAGGGGAGGTCGAAGATCGTGTCGAGGAGACCGCGGATCACGGCGACCTCGGGGCTCATCGGCGGCGCCTGCCGGAGTTTGCGCAGCTCGCGTTCGACGAGCTTGTGTGCGGCCGGCGACAGGCGACCCTCGGCCAGCATCCGCGCGTACTCGGCGGTGTCCTCGTCGCAGCTTTCGCCGCCCTCCTCGATCTCATCGCGGATCACGCGCAGCTTCTCGTGCAAGAAGAGCTGGCGCTGCGCGCTCTCGATGCGCTGCTGCACCTTACTCACTATCTCGTGTTCCAG
>JAPLCL010000254.1 GCA_026392265.1 Actinomycetota bacterium | reverse complement strand
GCGGGAACGGCAAGGGGCGGCGTGGTCGATGTCGCGGCGCTCGTGGTGGTCGGCATCGTGGTGCTGCTCCTGCGCCGCGAGCCGAGGGCCGAAGAAGGCTGACGCCGGAGGCCGGCCTCAGGCCGGGGCGACGCCGAGCAGTTCGCCGACCACGTCGCCGGCGTCGTTCGTGAGCGGCGGGCGGCCCTTGGCGCGGAGCGGCTCGGCGATGGTGTCGGCGCCGAGCACGGCCGCGAGGGCCGTGACGGTCGCGGGGTCCGAAGCGCGGCCGGCGCCGTCGACGACCTTGACGGCCAGGCCGCGGCCGTCGGGCAACGACACGCAGCTGAGGCCCTCGGCGCCGCACTTGCTGGTGGCGCCGGGGATGGTCTCCATGACGAGCGTGTCGATCCAGCCCGGTCCTTCGACCAGCGTGGGGTGACGATGACCGGCGTGGCGTAGCAGACGACGCCGCAGCCGTCGACGCCGGTGGGGATCTGCCGCGGGTCGAGGCCGACGCAGGCGGCGAACATCTGCAGCGCCGCCTCCTGCGCCGGGTGGTCGGAGCGCTGGTAGCTGGGGATGTCCCAGCCGTGATGCACGCTGGCCGCGAGGAAGCCCGTGTGGTTGCCGGAGCAGTTGTGCCGCGCCTTGAGCTCACCGTCGCAGCGCAGATCGGCCTCAGTGAGCCCCAGGTCGGCCAGCATGCTGCGTACGAGGCTGGCCTGGAAGTCGAGACCGTCGTGCGAGGCGCTCATGATGGCGAGCTGCTGGGCACCCCAGCCGAAGTACTCCACGGTGCCGTCGGCGAGCCAGGCCTGCGCCTGGAACGGCTTGGCCGAGGAGCGCCAGAAGGTGACCATGCCGGGGTCGCCCCAGCGCTCGACGATCTCGCCGTCGGGGCCGGCCAGCGCGGCCACCGCGTGGTGCACGCTCTCTACGGTACCGCCGCGCCGCGCCTGGATGATGATCTCGGGATGCTGCCTCACGGTCATTGCCGCGTGAGTGTACCGCAAGCCGTGGGCGGTGGCACCCTGGGACGGGCGTCTCGCGCCGCCCGAGCAGCGGCGGCTCGCGCCGGCGGGCGCGCGGCGGTAACATGCCGCCATGCAGTACCGCACCTTCGGCAAGCTCGACTTCAAGCCCTCGGCGCTGGGCTTCGGCGCCATGCGCCTGCCGGTGCTCGCCGGCGCCGACGGCAAGCTGGATTTCAAGCGCATCGACTATCCGCAGGCCACGGCGATGCTGCGTTGGGCGATCGACCGCGGTGTGAACTACGTCGACACCGCCTACGTGTACCACGAGGAGACCTGCGAGGCCTGGGTCGCGGAGGCGCTCAAGGACGGCTATCGCAAGAAGGTCAAGGTGGCCACCAAGATGCCGGTCTGGAAGGTCGAGAAGCCCGGTGACTTCGACCGTATCCTCGACGTGCAGCTGGAGCGCCTGCAGACCGACTGCATCGACTTCTATCTGTTGCACAGTCTCGACGAAGCGCACTGGAAGCGCGTCGTGGAGCACGGCCAGCTCGCCGCCGCCGAGAAGGCGCTCGCCGACGGCCGCATCGCCCACCTCGGCTTCAGCTTCCACGGTACCTACGACCTCTTCGAAGAGGTCCTCGCCGCCACAGATCTGTGGGAGTTCTGCCAGATCCAGCTCAACTACATGGACGAGGACTATTCCGCCGGCCGCCGCGGCCTCGAGCTCGCGGCTGGCAAGGAGCTCGGCGTCATCGTCATGGAGCCCATCCGCGGCGGCATGCTGGCGCGCAATCTGCCGCCGCGCGTCGAGGCGGTCTGGGCCGAGGCCCCCGTGTTTCGCACGCCGGCCGAATGGGCCCTGCAGTGGGTCTGGAGCATCCCCGAGGTGTCGTTTGTGCTCAGCGGGATGAGCACGATGCTGCACGTCGAGGAGGATCTGGAATATGCGGCGCGCTCGCGACCGGGGCTGCTGGCGCAGGATGAGCTCGCGCTGGTCGCGCGGGTGCGCGACCTCTACCGTGAGCTCAGCCCGATCCCGTGCACGGCCTGCCGCTACTGTATGCCGTGCCCGCAGGGCGTCGCTATCCCCGACATCCTCGAGCTCTACAACGATGCCCAGATGTATGGCGACCCGGCGCGCCAGCGCTTCTTCTATACCTGGATCGACGAAGAGGAGCGCGCCGACCGTTGCACCGCCTGCGGGGAGTGCGAAGACAAGTGCCCGCAAGGCATCGCCGTGAGCGGCTGGATGGAGAAGGCGCAGGCGTTCCTGGCCGGGTGAGTCCAGTCGAGCTACCCTCGACGCCCGAGGCCCGCATCCTCGCGGTCGCCGACGTCGTCGAGGCGATGAGCTCACACCGCCCCTACCGCGCCGCCCTCGGCATGGAGGCGGCCCTCGCCGAGGTGCGCGAACACGCCGGGCTCAAGTACTACGCCGACGTGGTCGCCTCATGCGTGCGCCTCGTCGAGGAGCAGGGCTTCCGGTTCACGGCGTGAGGTGCAGCGCGCCTGCGGCCGCTACTTCACCCGCGCGCCGTAGATGTGGATGTGGCTCAGCACGCGCTGTGCCGGCCCCGACTCCCAGACCACGGTGTGCCCGCTGATCGCCGGGAAGAGGCAGGTGAGGTCCTGCTGCGCGATCTTGACGGCCTTCCTGCTGTGCGCGACGTTGCGCACGTAGATCGCGGCGCCGGCGATGTAGTCGATCGCCCACGTGCCGCCCTTGCCGCCGCCGTCCCAGGTCACGAGCTCGCCGTCGATGCGTGGCCGCGAGCCCTGGGCGACATAGGTGCGTTTGCCCGTCTTGAGGTTCTTGAGCATCACGCGGCCGCCGGCATCCCACCACACGACGCGGTCGGCGCTGATGTCCGGGCTCCACTCGAAGGCGCTCGTCTGCGTGACGCGGAACGGCGCTCCGGCGGGCAGGTCGCGGCCGCTGATGTCGCCGCCGGACGACGTGTACACCGCCGTGTACACCGTTTTGCCCCCGACTGTGCGGCCGCTCACGCCGAAGCTGCTCAGCACCGTGCTCGTAGCGATCTTGTAGGTCTTCGC
>JAPLCL010000279.1 GCA_026392265.1 Actinomycetota bacterium | reverse complement strand
AGGTCGCGGCCCGCCGCCAGGCGTTGCAACGCCGCGCTCAGCACGTCATTCGGCATCGCGCACCTCCTCGTGCGGCGCGGCCGCGCCGGCCGCACTCCCGTCCATCAGCAGGAAGGTGCGCAGCAGGTCGAGGCCGACGGTCGTGAGCACGCTCTCGGGGTGGAACTGCACGCCGTGTACCGGCAGCTCGCGGTGACGCACGCCCATCACCATGCCCTCGGCGTTCCAGGCGCTGAGCTCGAGCACCTCGGGCAGCGCCTCGTCGACGACCAGCGAGTGATAGCGCGTCGCCGTGAACGTGTCGGGCAGCCCGGCGAAGACGCCGCGGCCGTCGTGGCCGATCTCGTCGGTCTTGCCGTGCACGGGGGCGCCGGCGCGGCGCACTACGCCCCCGTACACCTGGCCGATGGCCTGATGGCCGAGGCAGACGCCGAGCACCGGCAGGCGCGCGGCGCCGAAGCGCGCAATAGCGTCCATGCTGATGCCCGCCTCGTTGGGCGTGCACGGGCCGGGGGAGACCACGAGATGCGTCGGCTGCGCCGCGGCGATCTCGTCCAGCGTCACGTGATCGTTACGCTTCACCGTGATCTCGGCGCCGAGCTCGCCCAGGTACTGCACCAGGTTGTAGGTGAACGAGTCGTAGTTGTCGATCATGAAGACGCGCGGCGCGGGCACAATGGCCTCGCGCGGCGAGGGATCGAGGTCGATGGGCGTGGTCATTGTGAGAACTCCTCGTGGGCGAGCTCGATGGCGCGCAGCAGCGCCGCGGCCTTGTTCTGCGTCTCTTCGTACTCCTGCGCCGGGTCGCTGTCGGCGACGATGCCGGCGCCCGCCTGCACGTGGGCGACGCCGTCCTTCACGATGACGGTGCGGATGCAGATGCAGGTGTCCAGATCCCCGCCGTAGCTCAGGTAGCCGATGGCGCCGGCGTACGGGCCGCGGCGCACCGCCTCGAGCTCGTCGATGATCTGCATCGCCCGCACCTTTGGGGCGCCGCTCACGGTGCCGGCGGGGAAGGCGGCCTTGAGGGCGTCGATCGGGGTCGTGCCGTCGGCGAGCGTGCCGCGCACGCTCGAGACCATGTGGATGACGTGCGAGTACAGCTCCATGCCCATGAACTCGTCGACGCGCACGGTGCCGGGCGCACATACACGCCCCAAGTCGTTGCGCCCGAGGTCGACGAGCATCACGTGTTCGGCGCGCTCCTTCTCGTCGGCGCGCAGGTCGGCGATGAGGCGCCGGTCTTCGGCGGCATCGGCGCCGCGCTTGCGCGTGCCGGCGATGGGGCGCGTCTCGACCTTGTCGCCCTGCACGGTGATCAGCGGCTCGGGGCTTGAGCCGCAGAGGGCGAAGTCGTCGAAGGCGATGTAGTACATGTAGGGGCTGGGGTTCACGGCTCTCAGCCCACGGTAGACCGCGAACGGCGATACGTCGACCGGCGTGCTGAAGCGCTGGCTGAGCACGACCTGGAAGGCGTCGCCGGCGTAGATGTACTCGCGGATGCGGGCGACGCCGCTCTCGTACTGCTCTCGGGTCATCGAAGAGATGACGGGCCGCGGGCCTGCGGCGGCGGCCCCGCCCGTGCCCGGCTCCGCTGCGCCCGGCTCCACCTCGTCCGCCTCGGCTTGGCCGTAGGC